>CAZOTP010000124.1:0-9225 GCA_964582655.1 uncultured Pirellulales bacterium
CCACGCCGCCGATACCCTCGCCGTCGGCTGCGGGCTCTCCCACCCCGCCGTCGTTTTGAACTGCAAATCCCGGTACGCAGGCTGAACATCCTTGCGGTTCACCGGCCCCGTCATGGCAAAATCCCCATCCCTCAGCCCCGTCAGCGTGAAATTCTCCTTCGTATTCGGCGACAGTTCATGCACCAGCGCTGTGATCCGGTCCCACGCCCCCTTGTAATGCCCCTTCAGATCCAGCACGCAGTCCGCGTCATACTGATTCACCGCCCCCGACAGCATCGCCGTCAGCATATCCGACTTCCAGTCCGCCTTCTCGATCCCGATCCGCCGCTTCGAAGGATCGATCCGCACCTGATGCGCAAACTCCGCCTTCGGCTCCTTCACCGCCTTCTCCCCCTTCCCGATTACCAGAGGCACAATAGTTCCCTGCCCGTCAATGCTCGACACCTTCCCGTCCGTCCGGCACGTCCCGCCGAAAGCCAACTGCCCCGCAATCGCGCCCGCCTCCTTCTGCCCTTTCAGCTTCGCCAAAACCGCCATGCACTTCTCCAGGTCCGCCGTCCCGCTATAATTCCCCTTGACTTCCAGCAAAGGCGCGGGCTGATAATGAATCTGCTTCGCTTCCAGCGTCGCGATTTCGCTCTCCAGACGGAACAACGCCGCGTTCACCATTCCCCGCCTGGGCCGCATCTCCACATCCTCCCAGCTCAGCGCAACAGGCCGGCTGAACAAAGACTGCTCCGCCCACACAATCTCATCCGCCAGGATCTTCCCCGAACCCGTCACCGGCAGATCCTCTTTCTGCTCCAGCAGCACATACCCCTTGTAACTCATCTGCACATCCCGCGCCGCCATCTGCTTCTGGTCCAGCCGGTACCGCAACCCCTGCCCCGTCAGATTCAAATCCACGTTCATCTTCTGCTTGTCCGCCCGGTCCACATTCAGATTCCCGTCAATCAACCCCGCCAATTCCAGGTTCGACGCCGTCAGCAGCGATCGGATCTGCTCATGCAGCCGGTTCAAATCCGCATGGAACGTCCCCTGCATCTTCTGCGTCGTCCCCGTCGCGGTGAACTTCATAAACGCGCTGCTCGCCTGGGCCCGCTGAATCCGAAGACCCGTACCCGGCTCCAGCGACACATCGAAATCCGCCCGGATCGGTACCCATGCAATTGTCTTGCCCGCCTTCTCCGCCGACATCCCGCTCAATTCCAGCGCACCCTTCGCCTGGGGCGTCTTCCCGCCCTGCACGGCAATCTGATCCAGCCGCACCTGCCCGCCCGTCAGCTTCAAATCCGGCTGAATCGTCAGCAGCGAAGGCACCGACGCCCCCAGCTTCGGCAAATCCAGGCTGCCGTCCAGCTTCATCTGAAACTCCGGCAGCTCGATCGCCTCCCCTTTCAGCAGCGCCGCCGTCAATTGCTCTCCCGTAATTGAAAGCGGTTTCTCCGGCGGAATGTAATTCACATTCGCGACAATATCCCCGCCCGGACTCCGAAATGTCCCCTCGCCCGTCAGCCGCTCTTTCCGGCTCTCCACCTTCCCGTCAAACGACAAATCCATCGGCTGAATCCCCTGCGCGCTGGGCGGCTGCATGTACAGCTTCTGGCACTTCGCCGAAATCACCGCCGCCATCTGCCCGCCCCCGAACTGCGCATCCAGATTCAGCGTAAAAGCTCCCCCGGCCTGACTCTCCGCCATCGCGAATTCCAGCAGCGGCTTCAAATCCACCGCCCCCTCCGTCTGTATCTTCGCCGTCCCCGTCGCTTTCTCCGGCACAATCCGCTGCCCTTCCATCAGCTCCTTCACATTAATCTGGCTCAGAATTTTCCCGCCCGGAACCGCCAGTTGCAGCTGTCCCTGAATATCGTTCATCGTCTTCAGGTCAAACTGCCCCTCGATCTGCTCGATCGGATATTCTTTGCCATCCTCCCGAACCATCTTCACGCCTCCCGCGTGTACCGTCAGTTGCCCCGAAGGCATGAAAGGCAGCTCCAGCCTGGTTTCCTCTTTGGGCTTCTTCTCTTTCTCCTTGTCCTTCTTTTTCTCCTCCTCCGTCGCCGGATACACTCCCGCCCGGGGCCTATCGAGCTGACTCCGCCCGAAGTGGCTCTTCACCCCCGCCGCATGAATCAGCCCCCGGTCCCATTCCGCGTTCGTCAGACTAAAAAGGGGCCGGTTCCGGTCATCATACACCTTCACCCCCGACACCTGGCAGGGCCCCAGCCACGACAGCTTCATTCCCCCGATTTCCACACGCTCCTTCCCCGGCTGGTTCACCTTCGACAAAATCCAACCCCGACCCGCTTCGGAGCTTACGATGTACGGTGCAAGCAGCACCAGCGCCGCCAGCAGCAGCGCCAAAACCAGCAGACCCCGAAGCCACCACCGCCGCTTCCGCCGACCGCCTGCTCCCTTCCCCGCCGAATCCGCCGTTCCCGAACCGTTTCCCGGTCGATGATTTGTATGTTTGTTTGTTTCCATCGTTTTGTACCCCAATTGAATAATTGTTTCTAACTTCCAATAATAACAATAGATATGAAATATGGCAAGATCAAGCCGATTCCTAAATTTTCCGCCCTGCCCTCTGGACAAATCCCCGCCCCGCGGTAGAATTCCGCTCGGTTTCCTTAAAGCCCCGGGTCAAAAACGCCCGAAATATAGCCTACACAGGAAATTAAAGCCGACCAACAGCAGAAAATAGAGAACCCTATGCAAACCGCCCTGAAAATCGTCATCAGCCTGGCCATTATCCTCCTCTGCACCTCCCTGGCCAAAAAATACCCCACCCTCGCCGGCTTCATCGCCGTCATGCCCCTTACCAGCGTCCTCGTCATGGTCTGGGTCCACCTCGAAAATCAGGGCAACTCCCAGATCATGGCCGACTTCCTCCGGGGCGTCTGCTGGGGATTCCTCCCCTCCCTGCTCTTCTACCTCGCCGCCCTCTTCCTCGTCAAAAAACACCTCCCCCTCCCCGCCGTCCTCGCCCTGAGCTTCTCCGTCTGGACCACCGCCACACTCCTCCACCAATATATCCTCCATAAATAATCCTCCCTCCATTCCCTCTCTGACGCCTCCCCGCCAGCAAAGCCCCGGTGGAACTCGCCCGGCGATTCTGTTCCATCGGTGACGAGTTCCGAATCGCCGCCCCCGTGCGGAAGAAACATCCGAATTGAAGAAAAACTCCCCTCTCAGCCGATAAAGGGTATCTGAAAGACGAGGCAGGCGGCCAGAGTTCGCACGGATAAACACCGCAAGCCGGCATGGAGGATGTTCGATGCCCGATCTGACTGTCATGAAAGAAATCGCCGAACAGGTTCTGACGATTCCGACTCGCAAAGGAACTCCGGACCGCTATCTCGTGGACCGGGCGCATCGGGTGCTGCGCCATTGCGGGAGTCTTTCGCAATTATCGGATGTGGCCTGTTTCCAGATCGACCGCGAGTGCCTCGATGTCGCGGCGCTGTTCCGGGACGCCGGCTTTGCACGCTACGCCTGCCAGGAAGACAAGGCCGCCAGAATGGTCCTGGCGGATCTCACCGATGAGGATTTGCGGGATTTTTCGGCCCAGCTCGTGCAGGAAAAGCTCGAGGAACTTCTCAATCCCCGGCAGATGGAACGCGTCTGCAGCATCATCATCGAATCGGGCAAGCGGGAAACCATTCTCGTGGAAGCGATGATTCTCTCCGACGCCAGAAATCTCGACGATATGGGCGCCGTGGGAATCTTCAACGATCTTCGCCGCTACGTGGTCCACGGACGAGGCGTTTCTGAAGCGATCACCTCCTGGAACCGAAAACTCGAATACAATTACTGGGCGGCGAGGCTCCGCGAAAGTTTCCGGTTTGAGAGCGTCCGGAACATTGCCCGCAAACGCCTCGATCTGGCCGAACAGTTCATGCGCCAGCTCAGCCTCGAAAACCGGGCCGGCGACATCGAAGACGTCCTGCTGGAACAGCAGATTCAGTCCGATACGGAGCAGATCTCAGAACGAATCCAGGTCATGAAAACTCGACAGCGGCCACGGGCCTTTTCCAGATGATTCGCCTGTTTCGCGCCCCGGCGGTGCTGCCGGCGGACAAGCCGCCCATCCACGACGGCGCGGTCGCCGTCTGCCGCGGGCGGATTCTGGCCTGCGGACCGTTCGATCCCCTTCGAAAACAATTTCCCGACGCCTCCCTCCGGGAATTTCCCTCCTGTGCAATCCTCCCGGGATTTGTCAACGCCCATACGCACCTGGAGCTTTCGCACCTGCATCGCCGCGCGCGATATGAAGGGGATTTTACCAACTGGGTCCGGCGGATCATGCCCGGACGGCTGGAAGGCCAGGCGAATCGGGAGCAGACGCTGACCGATGCGGCATGGCAGTCCATCCAAGCCGGTGTCACCGCGGTGGGGGATATTTGCTTTGAGCATCGGGCCTGGCCGGTTCTGGCGAATCTCCCTCTGCGGAAAGTGTGTTTTGCGGAGGTGTTCGGCCGCGGCGCGGAGATAAGCCGGCCCGCCGAGTATCTCCAAACGTGCATCGCCGAAACCCTTCAGGACGAAAAATTGCGCCTGGGGATTTCACCCCACGCGCCGTATTCCGTCGGGCCGGAACTCTATCGATACGCGGCAAAGCTCGCTCGGGAGCATCGATTGCCCCTTGCCACCCATCTGGCCGAAACGCCGGAGGAAACGCAATTCCTGTTGACCGGCGACGGGCCCTGGAAAAAATTCATGCAGGATATCGGAAAATGGGAGGATTCCTTTTCCGCGCCGGGGAAAACTCCCGTGCGCTATTTTCTGGATCTGGATTTGAACGCGCCGTTCGTGCTGGCGCATGTCAACTATCTCGACGCGGAGGAGCTGGACGGCCTGGCGAGATCAAGCCACAGCGTCGCGTTCTGCCCCCGCAGCCACGCGTTTTTCGGCCATCCGGAGCATCCCGTGGAAAACATGCTCAGGCGGGGCATCAACGTCTGCGTGGGAACGGACAGCCTGGCCAGCAATGAATCGCTCAGCGTCCTGGATGAGCTTCGGTTCCTGAAAAGGGAATATCCACGTCTGCCAAACGCACAGATTCTTAAAATGGGGACAATCGCTGGCGCCGAAGCCCTCGGGTGGGATCACCGGATCGGCTCCATCACCGCCGGAAAGGCCGCGGACCTGGTCGGCATTACGATGTCCAATCCCTGCCAGAATCCGCTGGAGGAAATGCTGGCCTCCGACGCCCCCGTGGAGTTTACCATGATCAGCGGCGAGTTGATTTACAGTCGTACCTAAAATCACTGCAGCCGGAGGTGGGGATCCAGGGTTGGAGGAATCCTCTTTTTTGTAAAAGGCCGTCGTCAGCGCACAATTGTTTTTCAGGGCAGATCGGAAGACGTTTTAAAGAGCTTGTCGTTGTATTTCTCGACCAGGGCCTTGATTTTCGGCTGATCGGGATTCAGCTCCAGAGAACGGTGCCAGCAGGCCAGCGCGTCGCGGCCCATCTGGGCATTCTGCGGGTCTTTCAAAAAAAGCATCATGCAGGTCACGCCCATGCCGTTCTGCGCATCCGTATTCGACGGCTCCAGCTGGCTGGCCTGCCGGTACTGCTCCAGCGCCTCCTGAAATTGCCGGTCGGCAAGCTGCATCCGAAGCGACGCGGTGTCTTGGGAGTTTTTCATCTCCTCTTTGGCCTGCGTATAGGTCAGCTTGCCTTCCACGAGCGAAGTATATCCCAGCGCGATATGAGGCTTGACGGCGGCCGGATCCGCCTGTATCGCTTTTTCCAGAATCATCCGCGCCGGATCGAACCGTTTTTGCCGGGTATAGGTCAGACCCAGCTTGGTCATGATCTCGGGCTGGTCCGGATTCAGATCCAGAGCCTGCTTGTAGCTGTTGACCGCCTGGTAATCGTCCTGCCGTTTGCCATACACATCCCCGAGACTGGCCAGTATTTCCACATTGTTGGGATCCAGATCGGCGGCTTTTTTGCAGTGTTCCGCGGCGTTTTCGTAATCGTCCGTCTTGTAATAACTCACCCCCAGCGAATAATGCGCCGGCGCGCTGTCGGGTTGGATCTGCACCGCCTGCTTCAGAACCCGGATCGAATCGATATATCGCTCGAGAATTTGATATACCTGCCCGAGATTGAGATGGTCTTCGAACGCCCATGGGTCCAGCCGGCAGGCGTTTTCATACGCACCGGCGGATTTGTCATACTGCTTCTGCTGCCGGTAAATCCCCCCCAGCATGGAATAGGCGAGGGAAAATTCTCCGTCGTACCGAACCGCCTGTTCCAGCTCCGAGGCGGCCTCCTCGTCGAACTGCCCCTCGTGCAGGCTGATCGCCGTCACGTAATGATCGATCGCCCGGTCTTTCCGGGACCCGCTGCCCATGCACCCCGCCAACACCAACAGAATCCATACAATGCCTATGCGTTTCATTCTCGGTTCCCTGAAAAAGAGGTGTCGGTACTATACTGACTGCTCCGCGGCTTGGCAAGAATCGCTTTGTGAAAATGAACCGGGAACGACAGAAAGGAGAGGAGCGGCATCCTTGCAATTTTAAAGGCTCCCTCCCATTTGCATGGATCATTATTCAGGGCCGGTTTGCGACT
Organism: uncultured Pirellulales bacterium; assembly: GCA_964582655.1. Classification (GTDB taxonomy): domain Bacteria; phylum Planctomycetota; class Phycisphaerae; order Sedimentisphaerales; family SM23-30; genus CAZOTP01. The sequence continues at coordinate 6,584 of CAZOTP010000124.1, forward strand.
GACCGGGGATACGAGGTCCGAATCCGGTAGGTTGGAAAAAAATTTTCAAAAAAATCAGTGGCAAGGCTTGACTTCTTCTACAAATGTAGTATTATTTGCTACAGATGTAGAAGTTTCGGAGGACATCGATATGAAACTCACGGAAGCGGAATGGCAGATCATGAACGCCCTCTGGCAGGGGTTTCCCGTTACGGCACGGCAACTCGCCGCAAGGCTGCCAAAAGATGTAACCTGGGCTTACACAACGATTAAGACGCTTTTAGCGCGTCTGGTGGAAAAACACGCCGTCCAGGAAACCAAGCAGGGAAATACCAGTTTATACGAACCCTTGATCAGCCAGGCCAAAGCCAGGAAAAGCGCCCTGCGTTCGCTGGTGGACCTGGCGTTTGATGGAGCACTGGGACCCCTGATGCATTTTCTCGTCGAAGATCAGAATCTTTCCGAAAAACAGCGGAAGGAACTGATCGAACTTTTGCAGTCGAACGATAAGCCCCTGAAAGGAGGTAGTTTATGATTATGCATCTCAATCATTTCGCCGAGGTCTGGGCATCCTGGATGTGGGCGATGGCTTGGCAGACCGCCGTACTCGTGGCGATTGTCTGGGCATTGGATCTGCTGGTCCGGCGGTGGCTCTGGCCCCAGGTGCGCTATGCGTTGTGGCTTCTGGTGCTGGTGAAGCTGTTGCTGCCCCCCGGATTCAGCTCGCCCGCCAGCGTTACCCAGCCTTTGGCGGAGCTGCCCCGCCGCGTACAACTCGCCGCGCCGACGGAAAAAATTCCGCTAGCCGCCCCGATGGCAAGGGAGGATATGCCGGCCTTCAAAGATAATCCAGCCCTCCCCGAAACGATTCCTTCTTCTATGCAGAATCTTGCTAATACTCCGGTTCAATCCGAAGTTTCCGCCCCCCCTGCCAAAACCAGAACTACAGCAGAAAAAGAATCGCATCCAATTGTTTTTACAATGGTTACATGGAAAGTATATCTGATGATCGGATGGATTCTGGGGGTCTGGATCCTGGGCGGATGGCTGATGATAAAATTGCAGGATCTTGCGCGCACCGCGAGGAACCACGATCCTTCGGTAAAGCCCCCTTGGCTGGATGACCTGCTGAATGAATGCCGCCAGAGGCTTAACCTCAAACGACCGCCCGCCGTGGTCTTCACCCGCTCCGTGCGAAGTCCCGCGGTCTATGGAATCGTTCGCCCGGTTCTTCTGATGCCCGCCGACCGAGCGGCAAGCATCGCCCGTCAGGACGCCGAACATATCCTCCTCCATGAACTGGCCCACATCAAGCGGGGCGATCTGATCGTCCACGCGCTGTTCATGACCCTCCAGATTTTCTACTGGTTCCACCCCCTGCTCTGGCTCGTTCGACGACAGCTTCAGCACCTTCGGGAGCTGTGCTGCGATGCGACGGTCGCCAGGCTCCTGCGGGAAAACACCCCGCAGTACCGCCAGACGCTTCTGGAAACCGCCCGCGCGCTGCTGGCCGAAAAAACCGAGCCCGGCATGGGACTGCTGGGACTCTTCGAAGACGCCAACCGGCTGCGCACACGCCTGTCCTGGCTGGAGAAAAAAACCTGGAAACATCGCCCGCTCCAGATCGCATCCATTCTGGCCGTCGTGACCGTCATGCTCGCCTGCGTGCTCCCCATGGCCAAGGCAAAAAATGACAGCCAAACCCAGCCGGAAAAGACGGAAGATACTTACATTGCTACGCTCTCCAATGGCATAACGGTAGAGCTGGTCGGGGTGTGCGAGCATCCCAGCGAAGGCAAATCCTGGTGGCGGCCCGACGGGACGCCGCTGGAGGGAACGATTCTGAAGCTGGGAGAAATAACAGAGCAGATTCCGAAGGGATATTGTCAATACGGATTTGCCGCCAAGATACATGGCCTGGAAAAACCGATTTTCTACTGGATAATCCCGCAGGGGCAGGAGATTCAATTCATTCGAGCCGTTACGGATTCTTCGGGAAATCCGGTGGACAATATGGCGGCGGCGGTTGCGGCACTGCCCGCGGAGAAAAAACACACGGCTCTTCGGATCGGGATTGCTGCGAAGGCATGGCAGACGATTGCGACCGTCAAACCTAATTCGGCTGTTGATATTGGTTTTTATGGCAAAGCGGAATATACCATCGAGCAGCCGGTGATCGATCCGCAGGATGCCAGCGGAAGATCGTCCATCGTGGAGATGACGCACACGTTTCCGCGAAACCAGTATGCCACGCGTTTGGTTGCATTTACAAAATCCGGCGAAACCGTGGAATCGCTTGGGAGCGGCACCGGAGGGAAGACGCTGACCCGAACCAGTCATTGGTATCGGGTCCCCCTGGGGCAGATTCGGGAATTTCAATTCCAGATTCGACCGTATGAATATGCGGCATTTGAAAATGTGTCCCTGCGGCCGGGGGAAAAAACCAGCGTTCAGATCGAAGTGGAAGGTAAAAATCAAGAACCAGCGGTTCGGCAGGCGGACTGGCTGGATCGGTGGCAGGAAAAAGCCAACGGATATTATGACCGGCTGGCCGAGGCGTACCGCGCGCAGGACTGGCAAGGGGTGAAAGCAAAAGCGGAGCAACTCAACTCAACTTGACTGACTTTTTTACATGATTTTCATGCGGCAATGAGAAGCCGCTC
>CAZOTP010000125.1:0-9018 GCA_964582655.1 uncultured Pirellulales bacterium
CAGAAACATGAAAAATGGATTCTGTTGTTTCTGGGTCTGACGTGGCTTGCCTCGCTGATCGGCCCGGAAACCGTCGGCCGATATACGACGGTGGATCCTCCGGAACTGAAGCTGACCAAGGTGGTCATTTTTATTTTTCTCCTGAGCCATGTGGTCACTACCCTGCGTCGATATGACTATCTCGTATGGACGCTGGCGCTGGGGATCTTATTCCTGGGACTGCAGGCGTGGTCAACATCGCGAGCGAGCTTTGTGCGCGGTCGTCTGAACACGATTGGTGGGCCGGATTTTTCGGAATCGAATTATCTGGCGGCGTTTATCGTTGTTTCCCTGCCGATTCTGGGGGTTCATTTTCTCCGGACGGGGTGGCTGGGGAAACTATTTATACTGGTGTCGGGGGTGTTTGGCGTCAACGCCGTGATTTTAACGCGGAGCCGTGGAGCTCTTTTGGGCGCCGCTCTCGGCGGGGTTGTAGCTCTGATCCTGTCTCCGGCACGGCATCGGATGAAAAACATTTTACTGATGATCGCACTGGGGATCGGCTGGTTTTTTCTAACGGATCAGCAATATCGCGATCGGATGAGCACCATCAGCAATACAGAAGAGCGCGATCGCTCCGCCGAAAGCCGTCTGGAGATTTGGAAGGCTTCGATTCAGATGATCCAAGACCACCCGCTGGGCGTGGGGCCGGGAAATTTCTACCAGTATATCGGATTATACAATCCGCAGCTGGCGGGAAAGGACGCCCATAACGCGTTTGTGCGATGTGTCTGTGAACTGGGCATCCAAGGGTTCCTTGTTTATTTGTTCATTTATTTTACCGCGATTCAAATGATGTACAAGCGGGTCAAGCAATTGAAGGGGTATGATGAATCTCGCTGGCTGCAGGAAGGCTTGCCGACTTATGGCGCGGCGATATCGCTGTTTACGCTGATTGGGTGCAATCTGACCGTATCGCTGTTGTATGTGGAGTGGCCGTGGTGGTTCCTGGTTCTTCCAATCTGCCTGTTCCGCTGCGTGGAGAATCAGGAACGGGAGAATCTGGAGGCCAAAGAGCTGGAAGCCGTTGCATCCGTTTCGTCCGGGAAATCCATGCCGAAAAAGAAATCCAAACGGCATCGTATGCCAAATTCGTAACCATCCCTGCTCCGCATGCCTTGCTTTCGAGGAGTTATTATGCATGTTCTTCGACGGGCCGCACTGGTGATGACGGAACTGCGACCGGGAGGCGGGGAGCGCGTTGTAGCGCACCTGGCGGAAGGTCTGCACCAGCGGGGGATCGAAACCACGCTGATCTGCACCCGGCAACCCGGCCCGCTGGCGGAGTCTCTGAAAGCGGCGCAGGTTCCGGTCGAATCGCTGGGGTCTCATCGCGGTTATGATGCGGTCTGCCTGTATCGTTTCCGGAGGCTGCTGCGGCAGATTCGCCCTGATATTATCAATGTGCATGACCGGGCTTCGCTGCCCTACGCGGCGGCGGCGAAAATCGGGCTGGGGACGCCGATGGTATATACCGGACATGGACTGCTGTACGGGGAGAAGGATCGCCCGCCGTTACGCTATCGATGGATTCGCCGTTGTCTGGCGGCTGTAACGGCGGTGGCGGAAGAAACCGCCAAGCGGCATCGGCGTCATCTGGGCTGGAGGGGGGACATCACGGTGATACCCAACGGGGTGCCGGATCAGCCCCGGGATCCCGCGCTGCGGGAGCAGGTTCGGCGGGAACTGAACCTCGAACGTGGGACTGTCGTATTTCTGGCGATGGGCAATGCCCGTCCGGAAAAGGGATTTGAAGTGCTGATTCACGCGGCGGCGGGGCTGCCGGAATCGGCGGCGGTGCTGATCGCAGGCGAGGTACGGGAGGATGCCTACGGGACCATGCTGCGGGAACGGATTCGCGAGTCGGGCGTGGGCGAGCGGATTCGTCTGCTGGGATTCCGTCGCGATACGGCAGCGCTGTATTCCGCGGCGGATGTATTTGTGCTGTCCAGCCGCAGTGAGGGGTTGCCGATGGTGATACTGGAGGCGATGATGGCGGGTCTGCCAGTTATCGCCACGCGCGTTGGGGGGATACCGGTTGTAGTTCGGGAGGAAACCGGAATGCTGGTGGATGCCGAAGATGCGGAACAGCTCGGCGGAGCGATGCAGGCGTTATTGGCCGATGAAGAGCGGCGAATCGCTTTGGGCGCGGAGGCCCGTGCGGCGGCGTTGAAACAGTACAGTGTGGAGGCTATGGTGAATGGGTATATCAACGTGTATCATTCGCTGATGGCGTGAAGAATGTATGAAGGTTTTATCGTTTAGCTATTGTTTTCCCCATGCCGGGCAGCCGACATGGGGGATTTTTGTCGAGCAGCGGCTGGCGGCGCTGGCAAGGCGGACGGATCTCAAGGCGGTTTCGCCGAGGGCGTATTTTCCGCTGCTGACCCGGCGGCAGGGGGATTGTCTGCCGGAACAGGAAGTCTGGCGCGGCCTTGCGGTGTATCGGCCTTCGTTTTTCTATATCCCGGGAATTTTGAAATCCTCCGACGGCTGGTTTTATGCGCGGGGGCTTCGGAAGTGGCTGGCGGAGTTCTGCCGGATGTGGAAGCCGGATGTGCTGGATGCGCATTTTGTCTGGCCGGACGGGGTGGGGGTGTCGCTGCTGGCCCGCGAGTTGAAGATTCCCTATGCGATTACGCTGCGGGGTAAGATTTATCCGTGCCTGGAGGTGCCCTCGCAGAAGAGGCAGTGCGCCGATGCGCTGCAGCACGCGGCGGTGGTAATCAGTGTATCCAGCCCAATGGCGGAGGAAGCAAGGAAGCTGGGGGCGGCGGCGGATCGGATCCATGTGATTCCCAACGGAGTGAACCGGGAGATGTTTTATCCGATGGAGAAGTCCGCGTGCCGGAAGGCGCTGGGACTGGAGCAGGGGGGGCGGCTGATCGTAACCATGGCGCATCTAGGGCCTCGAAAGGGGCATCGAGAGGTGATTAAGGCGCTTTCGCAGCTTCCGGAGGATGTTCGGCTGGTGATTGTTGGGGGCGATATGGAAGGAGGGAAGAACGAAAGGAGCTTGCGGGAGCTGATCAGCTCGCTGCGGCTGGAGAAGAGGGTTTTGCTGACGGGTTCGCAGCCGTATGAGAAGATTCCCTTGTATTGCAATGCGGCGGATGCGGGAGTGCTTGCTTCGTACCGCGAGGGATGCCCCAATGCGGTGCTGGAAAGCCTGGCGTGCGGGCGGCCGGTGGTTGCCACACGGGTGGGGGCGGTGCCGGACTTGATCGTAAACGAGGAGGCCGGGAGGATTGTGCCAGTGCGGGATATTCCAGCGCTGGCGGGGGCGATTGCGGATGTGTTGAGCGTTTTGCCGTCGTCGGAAGCGGTTTCCGGCAGTCCTTCGGTGAAAAGCTGGGATGAGGCGGCCGAAGATGTGTATGAGATTTTTCAGAAGATATAACCGATTGTGGATATGTGAGCTGAGGCGATGAAACCTATCCGAGAACCGCGGCAGATCAAGAATCCTCCTCGGAAGCGGGTGCTGGCGCTTTGCGGGGACAGCCAGGTGGGATTGTGGGTGGTGCGGAGCCTGGGGCGAAAGGGGCTGGATGTATTTGCGGTCTGCCGCAGCGAGCGGGGGCTGGCGGCGTGCAGCCGGTATGCGCGAGGAGCATGGGCGCTGGAGAGCTACACCGGTCCGGGGGAGTTCGCGGAGGATGTGATCCGGCTGGCACAGGAGCTGGATGTCGGGTCGGTGATGCCTATTGATCAGAGCCATCATTCGGCGCTGCTTTCCCAGAGGACCAGACTGGAGCCTTCGATTCATCTTTTCAGTCCGCCGGAGGAGAGTTTTCATAGGGCGATTGACAAGGAGTACCTGCATGCGCTGTGTGTGCAGAAGGGGATTCCAGTGGCGCGGGGAACTACGCTGGAGCAGTTCTGGAAGGGGGGGGGCGGGGATTTGCGGTATCCGCTGGTGCTGCGGACGCGGAATCAGAATCTTCCCGGAATCAGTCAGCGGGCGCCGTGGAAAGCAGCGTATGCCGTGAACGAAGAGCAGTTGAGGGAGCTGCACCAGGGTGTGGAGGGTATCGCATCGAATATCCTGGTTCAGGAATATCATCCGGGGGTGGAAAGCCATGTGCAGATTCTGATGCACCGGGGCAAGGCGTTCATGGCGCTGGAGTACATCGGGGAGCATCATATGCCGCTAGCGGGCGGGGTTACGGTGCAGCGGATTACGTGTCATCATGAGCCTCTGATTCGCAATGCGGTTCGGCTGCTGCAGGCGATTAACTGGGACGGGGTGGCGGCGGTACAGTACCATTACGATCCGGCAACGCAGGGGTATATTTTTCTAGAGATCAATCCGCGGTTTTGCGGCGGGTTGCCTACGGTAATCCGGGCGGGATTCGATGCGCCCTTTTTGCTGTGGCAGAGCCATTTCGAGCCGGATCTGATGAAGAGGAAGGACTATCGGTGGGGGTACCGCACGCGGATTCTGGGGGGAGATGCGCACTGGATGCTGGGGATGATGCGGGGGGACCTGCTGCCTCCCGACCAGAAGCGGCTGAGCAAGTTATCCGCGGCGGGGCGGTTTTTGTGGAACTGCGGGCCCTGGACGCGGGAGGACGTGTTTCTGTGGAGCGATCCCCGGCCGTTTTTAAGAGACTGCCGGAACATGGCCAGACGATTAATCCGGAAGGACTACGATTTGATCGGCGGTTGACGGGCATGGTGGACGAACATTTGACAATTCAGCCGGCGGTATATCTGACGGTGGATGTGGAATGCAGCATGGGCGGGGCCTGGGGGGATTCTTCGCTTTCGCCGGTTTCGCCGGAACGGGCCGTTTGGGGCCGGTATGAGCGGGATGAATACGGGATCGGTCGGATTGCGGACATTCTGGAGCGGTACGGCCTTTCGGCGACATTTTTTGTGGAGGTTTTTCTGGAGGAGCAGGGGTATCCGGGCACAGCGCAGGCCATCTGCGAGTACCTATTGAGGCGGGGGCAGGATGTGCAGCTTCATATTCATCCCGGCCATCCGTTTTACAGGCTGCACAAGCAGGGCAAGCCGCATCCTTCTACGGATCAGATGGCCGATCTGCCTCCGGAGCAGCAGCTGGAGCTTCTTCGGGAAGGATCGGACCGCCTGCTGGCCTGGACGGGGAAACGGCCTGTCGCTTTCCGGGCGGGGAATCTGGGCGCTTCGGAGGAAACGTTGAGGCAACTGGCGGCGGCGGGAATATACATCGACAGCAGCTACAGCTTTCCGTTTGTCGGAGGGCAATGCCGGTTTTCGGACCGGGATGCCTATAACGGGTCGCGGTGGTACGGGGAAGTGCTGGAGATGGCGTTTTCGGGTTTTTATCAGCGGGGGATTCCGGGAATGGGAAAGACGAAGGTTCTGGACCCGATGGGGATTTCGTATAAGGAGTGCCGCCGGGGGATCCGGCAAATCCGGGATGCAGGCGCGGATGCGGTATTGATATTGCACAGCTTCAGCCTGTTCAAGGTGAGGAACAAGCAGTATGAAGGGGGCAAGCCGAACCGGATTGTGGAGCGGCGTTTTGCGAGGCTTTGCCAGTGGCTGGGGGAACGGGAAGGGGGAATTTCGACTCGGACGTTTTCCGAACTGGCGGCGGTGGTGAAGGCGGGGCGCTACCAGGCGAAGGCTGTGAAGCCTGGGACGCTGCCTGCCTGCGGAGCGGTTCTTCGAAAGCTGGTACAGGGATATAATGCATTTTATCGGACGTGACAGGCGGGGAATCGATCTGGTGACGGAGTGGAACGATGAATACGTATCTGGCACGGAATATCTTTCATCTTCAGGAGCGGTTTTTGGGGCGTTCGACGTTTTCGATTCTGAAGGAGCTGAACCAGAGCCAGTGGTGGCCCGCGGAACAGATGGATTCGCTGCGGCTGGAGCGGCTGAAATGGATTTTGGCCACGGCGTATCAGAATACTCCGTATTGGAGAGGGGTGATGGATGCGCAGGGAATCCAACCGGAGGGCATCCGATCGCTGGAGGATTTACAGAAATTTCCGCTGCTGGTGAAGGAAACGCTGCGGAGCCGGCGGGAGGAGATGGTTTGGCGGACGGAGGGCAAACGGGTTCAGCTTGTGCGAACGAGCGGATCGACGCGCGAGGCGCTTCAGGTTTATACGTCATCCACGCGGGAATCGCACATCAACGCAGCGCGGATGCGGGGGCATGAATGGATCGGCGTGCGGCGGGGGGAGCGGGAAATGTATTACTGGGGCTCGCCGGTGGAGCTGAGCAAGCAGGATCGAATCAAGCGGTTCCGCGACTGGCTAATTAACGACGGACTCACCAACGGATTCGAGCTGACACCAGAGCGGGTCGCGGGGTATATCGCCTACTGGAAGCGGTGGAGGCCGAAGTGCATTTTCGGATACCCCAGCACATTCGTTCTGACGGTGAAGATGGCGGGGGGATTGAAGATCGACCTGCGGGAGCTGAACCGGCACGGGCTGGAGGTAATCTGCACGACGTCGGAGATGCTAACGGATGTGGACCGGCAGATGATTGCCGAGGCGTTCGGCGTTCCGGTGTACGATTCGTACGGGCTGCGCGAGGCGGGGCTGATCGGGCACGAATGCGAGCATGCGACGATGCACTGCATGGATGAGCAGGTCATTCTGGAGACGATCCATCCGGAGACGCTGGAGCCGACGGCGGGGGAGGGGGAACTGGTGGTGACGAATATCGTCAGCCCGGTGATGCCCATTATTCGGTATCGCACGGGCGACATAGTGACGCTGTCGCGGGAGGCGTGCCCCTGCGGTCGAACGCTTTCTCGCATCCGGGTGAGCGGGGGGCGGATTGCCGATTTCATTCTGACGGATCAGGGCAAGTGGGTCGTGGGGTATTCGTTTATTTACATCTGCCGCTCGGTGAAGGGGATTGTGAAGTTTCAGGTTCGCCAGGAGCGGATCGGAGAAATCCGGATTCTTCTGGTAACGGATGAGCAGTTTCCTGCGGACGGAGAGGAGCAGGTGATCCGGGCCGCGAAGGCGAGGCTGCAAAGCACGGATGAAATCATCGTGGAGCGGGTGGCGGATATTCCGCCTTTGCCATCGGGGAAATACCGGCCGGTTGTCAGCAAGGTGACGGAGAATATGCGAGTCAGAAAGCTCTCCTGAGTGGATTGTTACCTGGGATACGAGATCGGATTGGCGAAGAAGGCGGTTTGTGAAAAAGGAGGGAGAATTGTGAAAGAGGGAAATTCTGCCTGAAAATTCAGCGGATATGGAACAGAGCGGCGAGGCCTTTTCGAATCTGCCGCCAGCGGAGGGTTTTAAGCTTGGACCATCGGACATAGCGAAGGGCGGGGACGAGAACGTTCACGCGGAACCGCTCCCGGCGATACTGATTTTCCGTGATGCCCCGTTCGACGGCGCGATTGAGGCGGGCGGTATGTCGGGCGCCGTAGTGGGAGGAGTCGATAGCCACCAGCGTACCGGAATCATAGGTCGGGATTTGATCGACGGCGGCAATTCCTTCGGCATTCAGTTCGATTTGCAGGAGGCATCCGGTGCGGCCTTTGCGGTTCCAGCGGACGGCGTCGCCATCGGTGAAATAGACCTCGCTGGCGAGAAAATTTCCCAGGGAATAGGCGATGACACCATTCTTGTATCTTTCCATTCCCTGCAGGACATGGGCATGATGGCCCAGGACCACCGATGCGCCGGCGTCGATCAGGGCACGGGCCTGGGCGACCTGGCGGGGGGAGGGGATATCAAGGCGTTCTTCTCCCCAGTGGAGCGAGACAATGACATGATGGCACTCGCGGTGGAGGCGGGGAATCTGTTCGAGCAGATGATCCAGATCCAGCACGGCCATGCCGGGTTTGTCGATCAGGGCGGGGTCGGAAACGCCTGTGCTTTGTTCGACGGCTCCCAGAAACGCCAGGCGGATTCCCTGAACTTCCTGAAAGGCGGGGGCCTGGGCTTCGGCAGAATTGTTTCCCGCGCCAAAATATGTGATTCCCATCTCGTTAAGGAGAGCTCGAAGGTTGTCAAAACCTTCCTGCCTGCAATCGAAGGTGTGATTGTTGGCTAGGGATACGATGTTGAAACCCGCTTCATGGACAGCGCGGATCATGGATTCGGTTGCGACGACCCGCGGTTCGGTGGAAACCGTGGCGCCATTGCCGGGAAGGGTGCATTCGAGGTTTCCCAGGACGATATCGTTGGCTCGCAGATGGGGCTTGATGCCTGCCAGAACGAACTCTATGGGACGGGGAGGAATTTTTCCCCGGGGATCGCTGACCAGGAGCAGATCGCCAACCGCGGCCAATCGAATTCGAGGACTACTTTTCGTCAAATTGAGTTCCTTGTTCTTCGTAGAACCGCATGCGGTTCCATAAATCCATGAAAAAACCGCTTTTATTTTCCTGTTTTTTTCCAGATTTTCAAGTTAATCTTTAAAATACGGTCCGAGCTGTTATAATCTGCCCAAAAAGAGCATATTCAATGTGTATTACAAAGGCATGATACGAGGTCAGGATGGACAGCGGAAATCCCCAAAACTCAGGAATATATCAAATTGAAGTGACGGAACAATCTCCCGATTGGACTTCCTTTCTTCTGCGGCAAGCCGGAGCGACGATTTACCAGAATCCCCGGTGGGGGGAGATTATGCGGCAGGCGTACGGAAATCCGGCATATTATCTGACGGTTCGGTCCGGCGGGGATATTGCGGGGATTTTGACGCTGGTATTGCAGCGGAGCGTTCTGTTCGGGAGTCATCTCTGCAGCGTGCCCTATTTTGACGCGGCGGGGATCTTGACGGAGGATGCGGCGGCGGAAGCGATGCTGCTCGATCAGGCGCGGGCGCTGATGCAGAAACAGAAGACGCCGTGGCTGGAGCTTCGCCAGGATCGGCTGCTGGGGGGCGATCTGCCCTGCCGGAAAGACAAAGTGACGATGGTGCTGTCTCTGCCCGCAACGAGCGAGGAATTGTGGACGGGACTGACGACCGAGGTGCGCAACCAGGTTCGCTCGGCGCACG
>CAZOTP010000126.1:0-9002 GCA_964582655.1 uncultured Pirellulales bacterium
GACAAATGCACCTAAAAATCCTCTACTTTTGGTCTAGATTTTGGGGAGGGGTATACCTTTCCCCCCAACACCCTGACGGGCCGCTATTTCACCCTGGTCTATGCCGTGCTGGACTTGGTTGATGGAACGTTTTGCTACACCTCCGCCGGCCATCCGGGTCCCATCCATGTTTCACGCACCGGGAATCAGCGAATCTGCGAATCGCTGGGTTTCCCCCTGGGGATGTTTGATGAAGCAGCGTACGAGGAAGTCGCGTTTCCTCTCATCAGCGGTGACCGCATCCTCTTTTATTCCGATGGGATGGTGGAGCAGATGAATGACCGGCAGGAATTATTTACGCTCGACCGATTCCGCACGGCCATCGCGGAAGCCGCTTCGGTTCGGGTGGAAGATATCGCCGGAACGCTCGCCGACCGGACGCTCGCCTGGGGAGGCTCCCCTCACCCCGGCGATGACTTGTCGGTTCTGGCTGTGGAATTCCGATAACCCGAAACCCGGCGAGAAAGAATGGTCCGCTCCGTCTCCTACTGAGGGTCGGATTCCATGGCGCGACGCATGACGGTGAATACGTCGGTGTTATCGACGAATTGACCGGAAAAGTCCCAGAATTCCCCCGCCTTGGCATCCACGCCGTCCACCAGCTCGGCAAACCGTTCGCTGCCGGCGCCGCGGGCATACAGCGGCACCAGCGCGGTGGTATGTCCCTTGGAACCGTATTGATATCCGGGAAGCGTTCCCGCCCCGTGGTTCTGCAGGGGCTGAAACCCCTTAAAACCGTCTGTTTCCGCGTCGTACAATCCGTTCTGGTTCGCATCCGTAAACGTGTTCGGCCCCCAGAGCATCCCCGTTTCATGATCCGACGTCACAATCAGCAGCGTCTCCTCCCACGAACTGTTGGCCTCCACCCATTTCACGACCGCCTCCACGGCGAGGTTGAAATCCGTCATTTCCTCGATCATTCGAGGCAGATTGTTCCGGTGATTCGCCGAATCGACCGCGCCGCCCTCGATCATCAGGTAAAACCCCTTCTCATTTTGCGATAACACATGGATGGCGGCGATGGCCATGGTTTTAAGGTCGGGAACGTTGGCGTTGAACGGGGCGGCCGGGGCGGGAGCCGTTCCGCTTCGATTAAACTGCATCGAGGTATTCACCTGGGGAATCCCGATCAGCCGGGCGGGCAGCGGGGCAGATTTTTGTGCCAATGTTTCAAATTCGCCCCGGGTCTGAATCAATGTCCATCCTTTTCCCGTTGTCCCGTTCTTCAGCATCTGCCACACAGTATCCCCGCCGACATATTGTGCACTCTTCTGCTCCGGCTGCCCATCATCGTTATACTCCGGATTCCCCGTCCCCATGATCACATCCAGCCCGCTGCCGAAAATCATTTCGTTGGCGATGGCGGCCATGTTTTTTCGGGACAGATTGTGCGCCCAGACGCAGGCGGGAGTGGCATGGGAGAAAGGTACCGTGGTAACGGCCCCGGTGCTTTTGCCGAGCCGGTCGGCGATCTGGGCGAAGGTGATCAGTTCGGTTCCGTGGAAATCGGTGCAAATCTGCCCGTTGCGGGTCTTCACCCCCGTATTCAGCGCCGTTGCCGACGCCGCCGAATCCGTGTTCGGACCCAGCAGAAATGCCGGATCCCGCCACATCGAAACCGCGTCATAGTCCCGCGGTTTGCCGCTGCTGTTGAGGGAATTCGTGGCGCACCCGTATTTCACAAATCCCCTCTGGTCGTAAGGCTGCTTGCCCGTTTGGCCGTGCTGGTAATAGCTGCACGCGACATACGAATTGAATCCCCCGCCGTCGCTGATCATCAGGATAATGTGTTTCGCCGGTTTGCCCAGGGCGGGGGAAACACAGGCGAACAACGCCAATACCCCGCCGATTGCCCATTGCCTGGCGGCCGCTCTGGACTCCGTCATCGTGCGTCCTTCCTGCGTGAACAGAGACATTCGTTATTCCCCCTTCAACAGCGAGACAAACTCTTTCGCGCTGCCGGAATGCACCAGCGCGCGGCAAAACGCCTTCGATTGCGACAGCTTGGCGATCTCCGCCAGCGCCTCCACGTGAGGCCCCGAAAAACCCGGCGACGCCACCAGCAGAAAAAACAGCGTCGAAGGATTCCCGTCCAGCGAATCGCAATCGATGCCCTCCGGCGACACCCCGATCGCCGCTTTCAGGCTGGAAACCGTCGCCGACTTGCCGTGCAGCACCACCAGGCCGTCCTGCAGCGCCGTGCTTTGTTTTTCCTCCCGCGACTGCACCGCTTGCAGCACGCTGTCATAATCCTGGATTTCCCCGGCGTCCTTGAGAATCTGAACCATCTCCCGCATCACCTCCGGCTTCGTCTTCGAAACCAGTGGGATCTTCACGATTTTCTCGTCAATCAACTCCAGCAGGGCCATATTCAGCTACTCCGCGCGTTCGCCATGTCGAGCCGTCGATCCGTAAAAAACCCGATTATACCAGGGATTCGTACATCTCCGCAACCCTCTCCTCGTCCTTGACAATCAAAACCGAACAGGGCGCCGAACGCATCGCCCGTTCCGTCTCGTCGTAAAACTCGTCCCGCCGGCTTCGAATCCGGGCCAGCTCCCCGATCACCAGCAGATCCGCCTTCTCCTCCCGTACCGCATCCGTCAGAATCTGGTGGACGCTCCCGGAGCTGTGCTTCGTGACCACCGCAACGTTCTTTTTCAGCCCCAGATCCTTCACGTAATTCAGGTACCGCCGGGCGTCCGCTTCCATGTCCCGCTCGTATTCCATCTGCTCGTCCCGCAGAAAAATCCGCGCCTTCAGCAGATCCTCCATTGCTTTCGTGTTGATTACGTAATAGGCGATCAGTTCGGCCCCGGAGTATGACGCCAGGCAGATGGCGTACTGCGCCGCCGTGATCGACTGTTCGGATCCGTCAATGTACACCATGATTTTTCGGAGGAGGCTGCTCATACGGGCCCTCGGTCGGATGGGGTGTTCTTCTTCTCCAGATTCTGCTTCACCATTTTCATCAGGACGAATATGTCCCGCTCGTTCTCCTCCAGCCGCCCCTGAATATAATGCACCGTTTCCTTCAGATCGGGAATCGCGATTTTCTCCAGCGCGTTGACCTTGCGGATCGTCTTTTTCACCTCGTTGGCCAGCCGCAGCACCGAGATCTTCAGCTCCGAAAGCTTCCCCAGAAGCTGCAGCGCCGCCTTGAATTGCTGCACCGCGCTGTCGATCCAGAAACTCGTCCCCATCGGGCTGAAATACGGCGCGTATTCCTGAAATTCCGTCTCGATCACAGGCAGGCTGATCCCCATCACCCGTCGCGATTGCAGTTGGATGTTCGTGCTCATGTGAACCGCCCCCGTCAGGTACTGCACCTGGAGCTTGCCCATATCGAGCACCGCCTCGGTCAGCGCCCCGTACGCCTCCGCCAAAGCGCTTTCCACTCGTTTTTGAAAATCCGCCGCCTGGTCGATCAACGCCAGCAATTCGATAATCAGAATATTCCGCTTCTGGTCCAGAAGTTCGTACCCCTGCTGCGCAAACTGCAAGTCGCTCCGCAGTTGGGTCAGATTCGTTTTCGTGGGTGCGTAATTCAGTTGGGCCATGATATCCGCCTGTCAGGAACCGTAATACTTTTCAATTTCCTCATCCGTGATCCGATGCAGCTCTTCCGGCGGCAGGTGCCGCAGCACCTCCCAGCCCCGGTTCAGCGTCTCCTCGATGCTGCGGTTCTCATCCTTCCGCTGCGAAATGAATTTCTGCTCGAATTCCCGCCCGAACTCCAGATAATTCCGGTCCAGAGGCGTCAATTCCTCCTCCCCGATCACCGACGCCAGGTTCCGAACGTACTTCACATAACTATAGGCCGCGAAAAGCTGACTGGCAAGATGCGGATGGTCCTCCCGCGTCATTCCCTTTCCGATCCCGTCTTTCATCAACCGCGAAAGCGAAGGCAGACCCGCCACAGGCGGATAAATCCCCCGACCGTCCATCTCCCGCTCGAATACGATCTGTCCCTCGGTAATATACCCCGACAAGTCCGGGATCGGATGCGAAATGTCGTCGTTCGGCATTGTCAGAATGGGCAGCGATGTAATGGAGCCCGGATGCCCCTTGATCATGCCCGAACGCTCGTACAGCTCCGCCAGATCGGAATACAGATACCCCGGATACCCCTTCCGCGACGGAATCTCCCCACGAATCGTCGAAATCTCCCGCAGCGACTCGCAATAGTTCGTCATGTCCGTCAGAATCACCAGCACGTGCATATTCTCATGGAACGCCAGATATTCCGCCAGCGTCAGAGCCGTCCGGGGCGTAATCAGTCGCTCGATGGACGGATCGTCCGCCAGCGAAAGGAACAGCGCCACGTTGTCCAGCACCCCGCTTTCCTCGAACGAACGCACGAAAAACTGCGCGACATCGTGCTTGACTCCCATTGCCGCGAAAACCACCGCGAACTCCGTCTCCTCACCCCGAATCCGGGCCTGCCGGGCGATCTGCGCCGCCAGGTCGTTATGAGGCAGCCCGTTCCCCGAAAAAATGGGCAGTTTCTGGCCGCGAATCAGCGTATTCATCCCGTCGATTGCGGAGATGCCCGTCTGGATAAAATCCCGCGGATACTGCCGCGATGTCGGATTGATCGGAAATCCGTTCACGTTCAGCTCCACCGCGCTCCGCGGCACGGGCCCCCCGTCAATCGGAAGCCCCAGCCCGTTGAACACCCGACCCAGCATCTCCCGCGACACCCCCAGGCTCAGCGGCTCGCCGATAAAACGTACCCGCGTCCCCGGCAGCGTAAGCCCCGTCGTTCCTTCGAACACCTGCACGACCACCGCCTGCGTGGATGACTCCAGCACAATCCCCGAACGCAGATTCCCGTACGAATCCACGCATTCCACCAGCTCCTTGTACCCCACCGGGTGGGTTCGGCTCACAAAGACCAGCGGACCGTCGATCTTGTCCACGCCGATATACTCCCGCCCCGACAGAAGATGCTTGGGATTCCTCTCAGGCATGCAGCGCCTCCAGCTGGTCCATCGAACGCTCCAGATTGGCCTCGATCTTGTCGAATCCTTCCAGTTGATCGTTCGGAATGGAAAATTTCATTTTTACGATATCCTGATACACTTTCATCTTTCGCAGCGCCACCAGCGTCGCGCCGTTCTGAATCGCTTTCGATCCCCGCTGCCAGTACATCACGAGAAGATGCAGCATCCGCGCCTGCTTCTGAACCGTCGAGTACATATCGACTTTGTCGTAGGCGTTCTGCTGCAAAAACGCGTTCTTGAACAGCGTGCAGATCTCCAGAACAAACCGCTGCGAATCCGGAAGCGCATCCGGACCCACCAGTTTCACCACCTGCTGCAGACGAACCTCCTTGTACAGCAGTCCCATGATTTCCGTCCGGTCCGCCAGCCATTGCGAACTGACATGCTGATCCCACCACGCTGCCATATCGTTCAGATATTCGCTGTAACTGTCCAGCCACGAAATCGCCGGATAATGCCGCGCGTTGGCCAGATACCGGTCCAGCGCCCAGAAACACCGGATAAACCGCTTGGTATGCTGCGTCACCGGTTCCGAAAAATCCCCGCCCTGAGGCGACACCGCCCCGATGATCGTCACCGACCCGCTTTCCCCCTGCAGCGTCTCCATGCGGCCGGCCCGCTCGTAGAATTCCGCGATCTTCGTCGGCAGATACGCCGGAAAACCCTCTTCCGCCGGCATCTCTTCCATACGCCCCGAAAGCTCCCGAAGCGCCTCCGCCCAGCGCGACGTCGAATCCGCCATCACCGCTACATGATACCCCTGATCCCGGAAATATTCCGCCAGCGTGATCCCCGTGTAAATGCTCGCCTCCCGCGCCGACACCGGCATGTTCGATGTATTGGCGATCAGGATTGTCCGCTCCATCAGCGCCCGGCCGTTCCGCGGATCGATCAGCTTGGGAAACTCCGTCAGCACGTCCGTAATTTCGTTGCCCCGCTCCCCGCACCCGATATACACGATCAAATCCGCTTCGCACCACTTCGCTCCTGCCTGCTGCGTGATCGTTTTCCCCGTCCCGAACCCGCCGGGAATCGAGACCGTCCCTCCCTTGGCCACCGGAAACAGCGTGTCAATCACCCGCTGCCCCGTGATCAGCGGAATATCGAGCGGCAGACGACCCCGCGTGGGACGCTGGACACGAATCGGCCATTTCTGCATCAGAAGCAAATCCTTCCGGCCGCCGCCGTCTGTTTGCAATACGGCTATCGCATCCGTCACCGTATAATCCCCTTCCCCCGCGACGGACTCCAGAATCCCCCGGTCCCTCGGCGGAACCAGAATCTTGTGCAGCACATTCTCCGTCTCCTGGACAGTGCCGAGCGTCATCCCTCCCGTCACGCGATCCCCCGGCTTCACGGCCGGCACAAAATGCCATTTCTTCCGGCGATCCAGCGACGGCACGCGGATGCCCCGCCGGATATAAATATCCGAGAGGGCCCGTATCTCCTCCAAAGGCCTCTGAATCCCGTCATAGATCGTTCCCACCAGACCCGGTCCCAGCTCCACCGACAACTGCATCCCCGATCCGTACACCGGATCGTGGGGCGATATCCCCGTGGTGTCTTCGTACACCTGCACCACCGCGCTGTCGGTTTCCAGCTTGATCAGCTCCCCGATCAGGTTCTCCTTTCCCACCCGAACCAGCTCGTACATCTCCGCGTCCGTGATGCCCATCACCTCGATGATCGGGCCGTTCACCCGTTTCACTTGTCCGATAATTCTGTCACTCATAATCGTGTTTTCAATGCCTGTCATCGGTTTCCCGCGGGCGACGTCCCGGAGTTCGTGCCGTTCGACCCTCCGGCGAATAACGCGTCGTGGATCATCTCCTGGATCGCCCGCTGCTTTCGAAGAATACGCGATTTCACCTGGTTGTTATACGCCACGCGCCCGTCTCCCGAGATCAGCTCCACCCCCTGATTCCGCAAGGCCGCCCCGTTCGACAGCGACAATTTGATCTCCCGGCCGAGACGCTGTCGGATCACCTCTTGGGCCTGGGCCAGAAGCCTCTCATCCAGAAGCGCCCGTTCCTTCGCAGAGGCGTTGACGGTCGCCGATTCCGCCTCCAGGCTCATCGCCCCTTCCACAATCCAGCGGACCAGAATCGTCCGGTACGAGTCCTCGCCCATCCGCTCCGCAAACCGCCGCTCCACGCGTCCCATCACCTCCTCGATAATCGCCTGCTGCACGCGAAGGGAATGCCGCTTCAGTTCCAGATTCAGTCCCGACAGGATTTTCTTCGTGAGGGCTTCCGCCTGCTCCGCCGCCTTCTCCCGCGCCTCGCGCAGCAGAGTTTCGGCCGCCTGGTCCGTCTTCTTCCGCCGCTCCGCCGCCAGGGTTTCCGCTTCCTGGACAATCCGCCGCTCTTCGGCGAGCGCATCCGCTTCAATGCTGGAAATCAACGCGGCTTTTCCCTGTTCGACAGAGTCCATCGCGTGTTCTGCCTTCTTCTTGTCGGTCTGGTTGGGGTTCATCGTTTACAGCCCGTATGGGGCCTCCGTCCGGCTGGGGGGATAATCCGCCGTTCTCCGTCCGCCGGGGAATTCTCGCAAATCATCCTCATACCTTGATTCCAATCGCGGTGTTCACCATCTCTTTGATGCTCCGCCGGCCCGGCTTCGGTCCGTGCCGATCCGGAATCTCCACGATCAGCGGAAAATGCATCGTAAACAGATATCGATCCACCAAAGGCCGGATCCAGTCGGCGATCCGCTCCGTGAGTATCAGAATGGCGACCTCCTTGTCCTGGAGATACGTCTGAAACGCGCGGTGCGCCTCGTCCGCGTTGGCGGCCGTCGTGCCCGAAACGCCCACAAGCCCGAACCCCAGAACCGTGTCTTCATCGCCGATAATCGCGTATTTCATGGGCCTCTCACACCTTGCCGAGAATCATCAGCGCCGTGATAAATCCGAAAACCACAATGCCTTCCGCCAGCGCCACGAAAATCAGCGCCTGGCCCGCGATTTGCGGTTTCTCCGCCACGGCCCCCATCGCCGCCGCTCCGACATGCGAAATCGCGTACCCCGAACTGATCGCCCCCAGGCCGAACGCGATCGCCGCCGCGATCAAACCGAATTTCAATCCCTCGCTCATTCCGCCCCCCGCCGCCGAAACGGCCCGGGCTTCCTCATGCCCGCCCTGCGCGATCGCGCGGGTGGTGAACACCGTCCCGATCAGAAGCAGCACGGTAAAAAGGGTGACCACGCTGAGGAGAATGGAGGTTTTCAATTTCTGTCTGGCATCGTTCATGGCATTCGTTCCTTTCCTGTTCGATACTACAGTTCACTGCGCAACGATATGGGCGTATGCAGTTTTCCCGTACCGTGGAAAAACTTCGTGAAAAATTCATAATAATTCAGACGCAGCGCCTGGATTCCCGTCGATAATCCCTCCAGCCCGATCACCAGCAGGTTCCCCAGCGCCAGGATGACAATCGAAAAGACCCCCGACGTCATGTCGGCCATCGCGGCAAACGACGTCATCAGGCACACATGCGCGATCCCCAGTCCCGCCACACGCATGAACGACAGCGTGTTCGACAGATACCCGCTGAAGATTTCCAGCAGCTCGACGATCCAGTGCATCACAAAATTCAAAATGACAAACACCCCGCCGCCCTCCTCCACCTCATGGCCTTTGGCGGTATGGAAATGATGGTACGGCTCCCGGATAAACAGCAGCAGCGCCGGAAGCCCCGCCAGCAGAACCAGCTCCGTCCCGCCGGGAAATTCCTTGTACCCATGCGCCACAAGATACCGCGTAAGGTAAATCCCGCCCCCGTACATCCAGCCCCCCAGAATCCCGCCTTTGCTGAACACCAGGTCCATCCATTGCCGCATCCGGATCAGATTGATCCAGTTGAACAGCAAACCCGTGTATATGACCCCGATCCCGAAATAAATCGTGATCGCCAGAATGTCGAACAGGTCCTTCACCATCGAATTCCCGCCGCCGT
>CAZOTP010000127.1:0-8943 GCA_964582655.1 uncultured Pirellulales bacterium
AGAAACTTGCCGCGATCACCCGCCGCGACCCCACCATCGCCGGCCGCATCTGGCCGGTGGCGGAGAATTATACCGCTTTGGTTCTGATTGATCACTTGATGGCGCATTATGGATATCAAGCTCTAATAACGTATGGTTCAAAATCCTCGACAACCTCACCGACGCAGGAGATTTCCTAATATGCGTCAGGCGGTGTTTCTAGATCGGGATGGTACGATTATCGAGGATCAAGGATACCTTCGGCATCCTTCCGAAGTGTTTTTCTTCTCCGATACGATTCCAGCATTACGCCTATTGCAACGGGATTTCCGTCTTTTTATTGTGACCAACCAATCCGGTGTTGCAGAAGGTGTTATCACCCATTCCGATGTGGAACGGGTGCATCAGCACATTGTGCGGTATCTTGAAAAGTATGGCATCCATATCGAGCATGTGTTCTGTTGTCCGCATCAACGCTCAGATTATTGCCGGTGTATCAAGCCAAACCCCTATTTTTTGCTCAAGGCCGCGGACGAATATCACATTGATCTCTGGAATTCATTCGTTATTGGTGACCATCCTCATGATGTGGAATTTGCCAGGAGGGTCGGCGCGACCGGCATTTTCGTTTTGACGGGGCATGGCATTAAACACCGCGAGGAACTCACGCCGGATTCTTTTATAGCGTCTGATATCGGTGACGCTGCTGCGCTTGCGGTCCGGGAATATTATTCCAGAAAAAAACCTTCCATGCCGCCTCAACCGATACAACAAGCGGTTTCGATCCTGAAAAACAGCGGAGTGGTCGCGTTTCCAACGGAAACCGTGTATGGCCTGGGGGCCAATGCTATGGATGCCGCGGCCGTAGCCAAAGTCTTTGAAGTAAAACGACGCCCCCGATTCGATCCGCTGATTGTTCATGTCTGTGGTATTCAACAAGCCGAGTCGCTTGTCGCCGAGTTCCCGGAGAAGGCGAGGGAACTGGCCCGATGTTTCTGGCCGGGACCGCTTACTCTGGTTCTGCCCAAGAACGAGCGGGTACCGGATATTGTTACCGCGGGGCTTCCATCGGTGGCAATCCGCATGCCGGATCACCCGGTGGCACTGTCTCTGATTCGCGCCGCTGGCGTGCCGCTGGCCGCTCCCAGTGCCAATCCCTTCGGATACATTAGCCCCACCACGGCAAACCATGTGCGGGAGCAATTCGGCAATTCCATTCCTTGTGTTCTTGACGGCGGTCACTGCCAAATAGGAATTGAGTCCACCGTCATATCTTTCGCGGAGGAATCCCCGTGTTTGCTTCGGCCGGGGGGGCTTCCGCTGAAGGAGATTCATCGCATTCTTGGTCCAGTCAATTGCTCGCAGAAGTTGCGCAAATCTATGTTAAGCCCCGGCCAGCTGCCAAGCCACTATGCTCCGCATACTCCGTTAATCCAAGGGGCTGACAGGGAATGCAATCAACCGGGGCGAGTGGGTTTGATTTCGCTGAAAGAGCCCGAGAATAGGGATGGTTTTTATGCGGTGGAGGTATTGTCATCAACCGGGGACCTGCGCGAAGCGGCGGCTAACTTGTTTGCCGCTCTGCGCCGGCTCGACGCACTTTCTTTAGATGCGATCGTCTTTCAACCGGTTCCCACAGATGGCCTGGGTTTGGCTATTATGGACCGGTTGCAACGCGCTTCATTGGGTGGAATGCAGAGAGAAGGCGGAACATGAAGCCACAAAACTCTGTTTTTCTCGGTGCGAATCCAGCAGGACACATCCCAAAAGTGGATGACAATGCTTTTGTTCATGAATCCGCACAGCTCATAGGAAATGTCAGTATTGGGCGAGATGTTTTCGTCGGGCCTGTTGCGGTTATCCGGGCGGACGAACCCGACGAGAAAGGCGAAGTCCAGTCTATTGTGATACAGCCGCAATGTAATCTTCAGGATGGCGTAATCCTGCACGCTTTGGGAGGGACGAAAATATGCATTGAAACCTGCACATCTGTCTCGCACGGGGTGGTAGTGCATGGCCCATGCAAGATTGGTGCGAACTGTTTTATTGGTTTTCGATCCGTTATTTTTAATGCGAATCTCGGCGAGGGCGTCTTTATAGGTACGGGCGCCATTGTTCAAAATGTATGTATCCAGGCTTGTACTCTTGTGCCGCCGGGTAGCGTGATCATTTCCCAGATAGACGCGGATCGACTGGGGCGAGTCGGACCGGTGGAGCAGATCTTCATGGAAACGGTGGTTCGCAAGAATATAGAGCTTGTCAAAAGCTATTCTCGATTTTGAGAATCCATGAAGAAGCGGTAACGTTGGAATCGATTTTGTGATTGTGAGGAATGGGAAATACGCTGAAAATATATTAATGATTTCATGGAGACAGATCGGGATAGAGACCACAATGGATGGGGACCTACGGGATCGGGGCCTTTGATGAAACGTCGGTAAAGGTGCTGCTGGGCGTTCCGGGTGAGGCGAAAGTGATTGCGATGATGCCAGTGGGGTACCCTGTCTCCGCCGGGCTTATGGGATTCACGGAAAATCGACGGAATCCGGGGGACGCCATTGTCGCTTGGAACCGATGGGGGCGATAATCCAATGGAAATCTGCCGTCAGAGCGTGTTTTTCTGTCCGTAGCCGGCCCAATCGCTATTTGATGAAATATCCCGACACCCGCCACTTTCCATCCGTATCCAGCATCGGCGTAACGGTTTCAACTGCCGATGCCGCGTTTTCAAATGCGCTCTGGTACTGGATCACGAGATATTTCCCCTCCGGGAATCCGGGCGCCTGAGTTGTAAATGTGCTGCCGATAATTTTTCTCTCCTTTACCGTACCCAGCGGATTTCTCGCGGCGGATAACGATTGGATCAACTGTTCTTTCGGCAGGGCCTTTTGAAGGAATGTTGACGCTTCATCCCAGCTCTTCTCATATTGTCCTTCGTCCACCAGTTTGATCCATGCCTCCCCGGCCTCCAACGCCGCTTTTCCCGCGGATTCGGATAACGTCGTAGCGGCCACTGCCCCGCCTTCCGCAGGCGCGGCAGAACTCCCGCTGCCCGTTGCCGGGGCAGGCGTAGTTCCCCCCGCGGGGGAAACCGAAGAGGATTTCATCATTGATTTTTCCTGTTCCGATTTCAGTTGATTGAGGGCCGCCTGTTTTTCCGCCTGCTCCTTTTTTAGTTGTTCGCCGAGAGTCTCGATAGCTTTCTGATGGTCCTTTTGTTTGGCGTTAAGTTCGGCGACTTGTTTCTGAAGTGCAGCCAACTGTTGATCTTTGGAAGCCATCTGAATCTTGAGAGCATCGAGTTCTTTGACGGTTTTATTCCCTTCTTCGAGGAAGTCGCTGAGCATTCGCATGGATACATCCTGCTCCTCCACAATCTGGCTCTCCAGATTGACCACTTTGGTCTGAAGCTGAAGATTGTCCTGCCGGCACTGCTGGAGATCGGAGTTCCTGCATCCGGCAAACACGAAAAGGCCTCCCAAACTTGCAAAAATCACGCCTTTCATGGTCTTCGCTCCTTTCGCTAACTAGGTCTTAACAGGGATATTGCCATACAATCAATATACTATCCCTTTCACAGAAATTCAATGGAGAAATCAGGGAATATGCCAATAGGCTTGCCAGAGCCAGTTTTCGACGAGAATCGTCCAGTCGGGGAGGTTGACGATGTTATCGCCGGTGATGTCGCCCTGGTAGCCGCCTCCGGTTTGGAGCCAGCCCTCCAGAAGGAGAGTCATATCCTCTGCATCGACAATGCCATCCTCATTGATATCCGCGGGATTCGTGGCGGGATCGATTTCATCGGCGCCGATTTCGACCTGATTATAGAGGACGCGGGATTCTGCGTCGATGTCTTGGGTTAAAGCGGGGGGCAGCATGGACATATCACCCGCGTTAATGCAGGGGGATCCCGGCAGCAGATGGACATTGGCGAGCCGGTAGGCGTCGTCATCAAGAAGGTCCGGGGTGCCGTTGTCATCCCAGATGCCGCGAAAGGCGATTTTCGGATCAGCGGAGATGTTGCCATCCTGTCCTGTGAGGTCCGTCAATTCGCCGCCATAGTTTCCGCCTGCGTTGTCATATACATTGTTATGGGAAAGATAAGCCGTTAGCGGATTTTCGGGATCGTCGAATTCATCGTAGATTCCTTCTCCCTGCGAGCAGAAGGCGATAATATTGCCTGCCAGCAGGGGAGAGATGGCGGAGGAACAGTAGATGCCGCCGGCGAAGGCGGCGCGATTGTCAAGGATTGTATTCTGAAGAATTGAGGGATTGCCGTTTTCAATGCAGATTGCGCCGGCTTTGAGGGAGGCGGAATTTCCAAGGATTTGGTTGTTCCAGAAACCTATGGAGGAGCCGGTAAGATATACAGCGGCACCTGATTGGGAAGAGTTTTCAAGAAAAATAGTATGCATGACATGCGTATCGGAGTGGGCGAAGGAAATGCACAACCCCCCGGCGGCGTTGACGGCGTAGTTTTGCGCTATCCAGTTGTGTTTCATCGTAATTTTGCTGTTGGTGTCGCAAAACACGCCTGCCCCATAGGATGCGATATTTGCAACAATCCGGTTGTCTCGCAGAACCGCGGCGCAGTCGCTGTTCCAAAAATATACGCCGCCGCCTTTATAGGAAGCTTCATTGTTATGGATGTAATTATTGGCGATGACAGGGGAGGCAAAACACAGAATACCCCCGCCATGGCCGTTGGTGGCCAGACCTCCGGTTACCGTAAAGCCTTCAAACCGACTTTGGGAGGTTTGGCTGCCGCAAATAACAACCGCGGTACCTGTTCGATTGGCATCAATCACTGTAGCATATACCGTATTCCAGTCCTGCGGATTGGTGGAGCGAACGACAAGCTGTTTGGTTCCAAAAGAAATTGATTCGGTATAATGGCCGCGAGCGACTTCGATGATATTTCCATTGGCAGCCTGCTGTATGGCGGATTGAATGGTCGTGTACAAGGTCCCGGTGGTGGTATTTTTCACCGGCAAGATTTCATCGGCACCAATATCGGACCGCTCCCCGATTTTTCGAAGGTCTCCGTCATAGTCAACGATGCCGGAGGGAGGTGTATAATCCGGATCGGCGGCGCTGACGCAGGGGCTGTTGAGGGCAATATGATAATCACCGATTGCTTCATTCAAAAAGGAAGGATCCGCATAGATATTTCCATTTTCTTCGGGAGGTGCCGGTAAAGCCGGGCTGAATGGCCCCAGCGGGTGATCATAAATCAGATTGTATCGCACCTGGATGGAGTTGGGGGATGAATCTGGAGTGAGGAACAGGCCATAGCCGGCTCCATTTCGGCTAATGATATTGTTTTCAATCTGAGTGGAGCTGGAGGATTCACAACGAATAGCCCCGCTAGTGGAAGGAGCGGTATTTCCGGCAATGGTATTATAACGAATAACGGCAGCGGAGGAGGAGCAGAGAATCCCTTCTCCTGTCTGGTTTTGGAGAATCATGTTGTTTTCTATAAGAGGGTGGCTGGTCCAATAAATACCGATACCTGCACCGCGTGTACTTGAATTATTTTTTATGGTGTTTCCGCGAACAGTGGGATACGATTCAAAATAGATGTAGAGTCCGCCGCCGCCGAGATTGGTGGCGGAATTTCCGTCGATGACGTTTCGTTCGATCAAGGGAGCACTTTGGTAGGTAATATGCAACCCTGCGCCAAGGGTGGACTGGTTGTTTTGGATCGTGTTGTTTCGAATAACCCCCTCGCACCATTGCCGAACATGGATGGCCCCGCCATAGTTGTCGGCAAAATTATTAATCATATGGTTGTTTTCGAGGACGGCATCAACAGCCTGAAACCCGACATAGGCACCGCCGTCGCCGTGATCGTTCCAGGGATATTGCTCATTAGGCGGAGAGAATCCGTGAAGTACAATCGCGCGGTTGTTTTCAAAGCGGTTGTAGGAGATGACAGGGATAAGGTGAACCGGCGGATTCTGCGGATTGACGGGATTCACAGGATCCCCATAGACATAGACTCCCCCGCCCTGTCCTGCCAGATTGTCCGCAAATATATTTCGCCGGATCGTCGGAGCGGAAAGGTTGTAACAGACCACACCTCCCCCGCAGCGGTTCCAATAGACCTGATGTAAACTCCATGCCACGGGTATCCATGTCCCCGTTCCGCCGGTAATGATAAATCCTTCCAGAACGGATGTCTGGGTTTCCCCGTGATTGAACGTGACAACGCTGTTATTCGGGTCGCTGCACTGGCTTCCATCCAGAATGGTGGCGCTCGGATCGTTCCAGTTCAACGGTTGGTTTGGATCGATCATATTGGGTTGGCTGGATCGGACCGTAATGGCTTTCCCGAGAAAGTTGAGATTTTCATAGTACCGGCCGGGGGCCACGACGATTTCATCCGTATCGGCGGCAGCGGCAATGGCGGCCTGAATGGTTGGGTAATCGGCAGGCACATTCCGCACGACACCCAAAGCCGGCGATACGATCATCGCAATCGCGGAGAAGCAAAGAAAAAGCGGATATATGTATAGGTTCATCCTCAACTCCAGAGCTTACCCTATTATACACAAAAACAGGCTATAATGCTAGAATCGTCCATAACTGGCTTGAAATAAAGCTAGTTATCGCAAATGAACGGCATTTGGATCAGTATTTTTTTCCTAATGGCTTGCCAATGCTGCGGTTAGGCAGTAAAATCCGGCTTTTACCGACCTTGGCAGGAGGCTTTGTGTGGCAAAACCAGTAAAACGGATAGGAATTATCGGCGGTTCGGGACTGGGACAGGCTCTGGCCAGTCAAACCCGAGGCGTCGAAGTGGATGTGGATACGCCCTTCGGCAGTCCTTCGGCTCCGATTGTTACCGCAGAAATCGATTCGATTCCAGTGGCGTTCTTGGCCCGTCACGGGAAAGGGCATCTGCTGAATCCTTCGAGCGTCCCATATCGGGCGAATATCTATGCCTTAAAATCGCTGGGAGTGAGCCATATCATTGCCAGCGGGGCGTGCGGTTCCCTGCAGGAATCCATCAGGCCGGCGGATCTGGTCATTGCCGACCAGGTCATCGATAAGACGTTCAAAAGAGCGAATTCGTTTTTCGACGATCATCTGGCCGTCCATGTGGATTTTGCGTATCCATTCTGTCAGCAGATGCGAAAAGCCCTTCTGGGCGTTGCCCGGCAGGTTCCGACAACCGTGCATGAGAATGGCACGTATGTATGCATGGAAGGGCCGGCGTTCAGCACCCGGGCCGAGTCCCTGCTGCATCAGTCGTGGGGGGCGCATCTGATCGGGATGACATGCATGCCGGAGGCCAAACTGGCCCGGGAGGCGGAGATGTGTTATGCCCTTGTGGCCCTGCCTACCGATTACGACTGCTGGAAGCCGCACGATGGCGATACGGACAAACATTTGCTGATGAAGGAGATTGTCCAGAACCTCCAGCGTGCGACGGAGAACGCCATTCGGCTGATCATGCTGGCCCTGCCGGCGATTGCGGATTTGCGGAAGGCGACCTGCGAGCACCAAAAGGCCCTGGAGATGGCGATCTGGTCGGATAAAAACCATGTAACGGACCCGACCTGGAACAAACTGAAGCTGTTTATCGAAAAATATTTATAAGAGGCAATGGAGCGACCGATTCATGGCGGAAGTAATTCTCACGGACGTGCAAAAGGTGTATCCCGGCGAGGTGATCGCGGTTCAAAAAATGAATCTGCATATCCAGGACGCCGAATTTATTGTGCTGGTGGGGCCCAGCGGGTGCGGCAAGAGCACCACGCTGCGAATGGTGGCGGGCCTGGAGGAGATCTCCGGCGGGACAATCCAAATCGACGGTCGGGTCATTAATGATGTGCCGGCGAAAGACCGGGATATCGCGATGGTGTTTCAGAATTACGCATTGTATCCGCACATGTCAGTCTATAAAAACATGGCGTTTGCGCTCAAGCTGCGAAACTATTCCAAAGACGAAATCGACACGCGCGTGCGGGAAGCGGCGCGAATTTTGAATATCGAACCGCTGCTGGACCGCAAACCCAAAGCCTTGTCGGGCGGGCAGAGGCAGCGTGTGGCGGTGGGGCGGGCGATTGTCCGGCAGCCCAAGGCATTTTTATTTGATGAGCCTTTGTCCAATCTCGATGCCAAACTGCGGGTGGAGATGCGGGCGGAATTGAAACGGCTTCATCAGAGGTTGAAAACCACCACCATTTATGTGACGCACGATCAGGAGGAGGCGATGACGCTGGGGGATCGGATTGTCGTGATGAAGGACGGTTTTGTCCAGCAGTGCGGCAGTCCCCTGGAGATTTATGAACGGCCGGTGAACCGGTTTGTAGCCGGATTTGTGGGAACGCCGCCAATGAATTTTTTAAAGGGACGGCTGGTTGCCGAAAACGGCGGAATTGTATTCGATGAGGGATCAATACAATTCCGCCGTTTTCGGCCGGATTGCTCCTGTCCCCGGATCGAACCGTCGCGCTTCAGAAATGGGTTGACAAGGAGATTGTTCTGGGGATTCGGCCCGAGGGAATTTCGCTTTCCCCGCAGGGTCGCTTTGCCGGCACACAGAATTCGCTCCCGGCGGTGCTGGGGGTCGTCGAGCCGCTAGGGGAAAAAATGGATTTGTATTTGAGCACGCCCAGACACCCCCATCTGGTGGCACGGGTCGATGCCCAGCCGGGCATGCAGCCGAATCAGTCGCTCCCCGTCTATCTGGATATGCGGAAAGCGCATCTCTTTGAACCCGGCGATAGGGGGAACGCCATCACCGCGCCATAATCGCCTCATGGGGGCGAAACGGAAATGAAAATATTATATGGAAATTCCGGGAACAGTTTTTTTCCGACCGCCGTCCCTGTAGAGGAGTTTTAGATATAGTTTTCGTTTTGGACCTCTTTTTTCCGAAACGCAAAAGGCGCGGGCGGGGAGGTGTTCGAAAGCCGCCATCTGTGTGAATAGTCGGGATTGCGAGTGACGTAA
>CAZOTP010000128.1:0-3264 GCA_964582655.1 uncultured Pirellulales bacterium
TACCAGGGATTTTTCGGGGGCGGGCTGCTGGGGCTGTTTCTGCTGGGCGTTTTTACGCGACGGGCAAAGGCGCTGCCCTGCGTGATCGGGGTTATCATAGCCGTGGCGGCGGATATTGTTATAGACCAATACCAGATTCGCTCGGGAAAGGTGTATCTCCATTCCTATCTGTTCGGCACGGTCGCCCTGGTCATTACCCTCGTCATCGGATATTTCGGCAGTTTCATCGGGCCGGCGCTGCCGTATGAGAAGATTCGGGATTACACGATCGCTTCGGGACCCGATCCAAGGGGATAAAAATCCCAATAGCGATCATTCCCTCACTTCGCGGCTCAGGCTGCGCCGAAGGATTTTCAGGGAGGAACACTGTCTTTCTGCGCCGATTCTGATATTCCGGAATTCCCTTTTTTTGTTGGCGCCGGCAATCCCCGCGGAGGGCCCAAACCCGGATATTTTTTTCCTACTCTTACAACTCTTGGATTGCCAATAGCTTAAAAACTTTATTTTCTGGATTTTTATCTTGACTTTAGATTGAAAAAACGGCATAATACGTGTTGTAAGGTCGAGATTTATATTGTTCGGAGAGAGGTTGAAAGCATTTGTCTTTGCGGACATCTGTTTTTGACCTCTTTTCTTTGCGCACTCCGAGCGTAGTCGGAGAACATTGAGGAAAATGACTTTTTAGGAGGACGAAAATGAGCCGTATCGTATTTGGGATTGCGTTGGGTGTGTGTTTCGCGGGAGGTTTTTCCAATCTCGCCTATGCCACGCCGGTTACCTATAACTTCCACAATATTACGCACAACAATCCAGATGACGCATCGATTGGGGAATCGCAGCTTTTTGTCAAAGTGACCGCCTATGCTTCGGATCAGGTCCTGTTCACCTTCAAAAATATCGGAGTTTCCGCGTCCTGCATTTCAGAAATTTATTTTGACGACGGCTCGCTGCTGGGAATTGCCGAGATTATAAACACTCCGCCCGTTGTTGTTTTCGAACAATATGCCTCCCCGCCAGACCTGCCCGGGGGCAATGCGGTCGATTTCCATGTCACGGCCGGATTCCTGGCCGAAGCGGATGATCCGGCTCCCAAGAAAGGGGTTAATCCTTCCGAAGAAGTCGGCATTGTCTTCGATTTGAAAAATGGCGGAACGTTTCAGGATGTGATTGATGAACTGGAAGACGGCACCATCCGCATCGGCGTCCATGTTACAGATTTTTCCAGCGGCGGCAGCGAATCCTTCGTCAACAATATCCCGGAGCCGGCCTGTCTTCTGCTTCTTGCCTTTGGCGTTTTCCCCTTGCGTAGAATGCGGCGCAACGGTAATCTTGGGAAAAACCAATAAACGGATAACTTTACCGGCATGAAGCAGGACCGTGAATCTCGAAGGGCGTTTTTGCATCGTCTCGCCAGATCCACCGCTCTTGCCGCCCTGCCTTCCCTGGGAGGATGCGGTCTTTCCGCCGGTTCCCGAAAGCAATCCCCGAATATCCTTCTCCTCCTTTCCGATGACCTGGGATTTTGCGATCTGGGCTGTTTCGGCAGTGAAATTCCTACACCGCACATCGACGCGCTGGCGAAAAACGGGCTTCGTTTCACGAATTTCTGCGTTACGGCCCCGGTCTGCACGCCTTCCCGCTATTCCCTGCTTACCGGGCGGTATCCTTTTCGCGCTCCCCGCCCTCTCCGAGGCGCTCTGATCCCGGGCCGGCATGATGATGCCAGAATGCCCATCGACGAAGTCACCCTCGCCCAAGTTCTAAAATCCCGCGGTTATTCCACGGGCCTGATCGGAAAATGGCATCTCGGCCATCCATCCAATCCCCGGCTGGGAGGGCCGCGATCCTTTGGTTTCGATTCTTTCTACGGATTCCTCCCCGGCTGCGTCGATTATTACCGCCACAGCTATGGATTGGATCCGAACTGGTTTCGAAATGAGGAGTCCCTACAGGAAGAAGGCTACGCGACCGACCTGCTCACACGCGAAGCCCTCCGGTTTATTCAAAAGAACCAAAACAATCCCTTTTTCCTGTGTCTTTCCTTTAGCGCCCCCCATTACGGCAAATGCCCTGACGGCGGATTTCTCCAGACGCCGCCCGGATTTCCCGATCTGCCCCTCCAAGCCAAATCCGACCGAAGGATATATTCCGCGATGGTCCAGAACATGGACTCCAACATCGGGCTTATTCTCGAACAGCTTACGAAACAAAACCTGTCCGATCATACAATTATTATTTTTCTCTCCGACAATGGCGCCGATCCTGATTTCGGCGGGAGCAATCAGCCTCTGCGGGGTGAAAAATCGACGCTTTTCGAAGGCGGCATCCGAATCCCCTGCCTCATGCAATGGCCCGGTCATTTTCCGGCCGATCAAATCCGCTCCCAACCGCTGATCTCCCTCGATCTGCTGCCTACCCTGGCGGGCATCACAGGCGCGGCCTTGCCGACAGGCCCCCTCGACGGGCAGGATATCGCTTCTGTTCTTTTTCACAACCAGTCCCTTGCCGACCGCCGTTTCTTCTTCCAATATGCCAGCCAAATTGCCGTTCGCGACGGCCGCTGGAAATACGTCAAAGACAATAACAACACCGAATACCTCTTCGACATCTCCTCTGATCCCAGCGAACAGACCAATCTGCTTTCCATCCATCCCGAACAGGCAAAAGCCATGAATCAGAAATTCCATGCTTTCCTGAAAACCATTCCTTCCGTATAATATGCGGCTATGGCATGGAAAAATCTCCGTGAATTTATAGCGGCTCTTGAGCAATCCAATACTCTCCGGCGAGTCTCCGTCCCGGTGGATCCGAACCTCGAAATCACCGAGATCGCCAACCGGGTGATGAAATCGCCCGGAGGCGGGCCGGCCCTTTTCTTCGAGAATGTCAATGGCTCCGGCCTTCCTCTCCTGATTAACACCCTGGGCAGCCGGCGGCGAATGGGCATGGCTCTTGGCGTCGAAGATTTCTCCGAAATCGCAGAGCGTATCGCCGCCCTTCTCATGCCCCAGATTCCAGGCTCGCTGCTGGGGAAACTCAAAAAACTCCCCGACCTCATACAGATTGCCAACGTCGCCCCCAAAACCGTTAGAGGTCCCGCTCCGTGTCAGGAAATCATCCTGCGCGAGGAGCAGGCCTCCCTCGACCTCCTGCCCATCATGAAATGCTGGCCCGAGGATGGCGGCCCTTACATTACCTTCGCCGGCATCTACACCAAAGACTTCCAGACCGGCGCCCGAAACGTGGGCATGTACCGTATGCAGA
>CAZOTP010000128.1:3274-8938 GCA_964582655.1 uncultured Pirellulales bacterium
CATCCTCAGCCCGAACGACGATCCCGCTCGTGGCCGAGAAGATGGGCTGGCCCCAGCCAAAGCAATCCTGCAAACGAACCCCGAGGATCAGGTAATGGAGCGGGCTGGGGCGATAGAAGCGCATCCTTGGGCTTCCCGGATCAATACCGACGAAATCGAAAGCGTATCTTTCGCCAAGCAAGTCGGTGCCATGACTGGGGATTTTCGTTCCGGGAGTGTTAGGAGCAATCCACTCGCCCCTGACGGGCAAATCCACCACGACGGCGCCGCCCACTGCCGAACCTGGGACGAGGTCAATCAGAAGATGCCCCTGGCCCTGGTTTTTGGAGGCGATCCGTCGATTTCTTATGCCGCATCGGCCCCCCTGCCGCCTGGCATGGATGAACTCCTCTTTGCCGGCTTTATCCGTAAAAAACCGGTTGAACTGGTCCCGTGCGTATCTATCGACATGGAAGTCCCCGCCGAGGCCGAAATCATCATCGAAGGCTTCGTCGATCCCAAAGACCTCGTCCTGGAAGGTCCCTTCGGCGACCACACCGGCTATTACTCCATGCCTGAAATGTACCCCCGCTTCACCGTTTCCGCCATCACCATGCGAAAAAACGCGGTTTATCCCTCCACCATCGTGGGCATTCCGCCCATGGAAGACTATTACATGGGTCTGGCGACCGAACGCATTTTCCTGCCAATTGTCCAGATGCTCCTGCCCGAAGTCCTCGATTATCACCTTCCGGCGTTTGGCGTCTTCCACAACTTCTGCCTCGTCCGGATCCGGAAGGAATACCCTTATCACGCCCGCAAGGTTATGCACGCCATCTGGGGAATGGGTCAGCTTATGTTCAGCAAGTTCATTATTGTTGTGGATGAAGATGTCGATGTGCAGAATGTCGAAGAAGTTCTTTTCCAGGTTGGCGCTAACGTCGATCCCCGGCGCGACATCTGCCTCGTCGATGGCCCCGTGGATGCCCTCGACCACGCCGCCCCGCACCTCTGCGCCGGCAGCAAAATGGGGATCGACGCCACGAGAAAACTTCCCGGCGAAGGCATCATCCGTCCCTGGCCCGTACCGCTCACCATGCCCCCCGAAATCCAGTCCCTTGTATCTACCCGCTGGAATGACTATAAAATTGAGTATTCATAGAATACCAGTAGTTATTATAGGGAATAATGTGATTTTTTTATATATAAAAACAATGGGCGATTACGGTTTTCCTCCGTACAATAAGAGTAGTAATTACAATTTTTCATTTTATAAGGAGTTTTTCGATGAAAAAGTTATGGATTCTTACAATTGTTCTATTGATGCTCGTTATTAGCGGCGGACTGCTTGTAGCCAACACGGCCAACGCAGGTGAAGAATTCTCCATCACCATCTCTCCCAGCACACTCGTACTCAGCAATACCGCCACCTGGGTTACGGTGCATTCCAACATCCCGTATGATACGGTGAACACCGTTACTCTGACTCTCAATGGCATTCCCGCCGTCTTTACCAAAGCTGATTCCTGCGGCGATCTGGTGGTAAAATTTAATCCGACCGACGTGAAAAATATCATCAGCCCCGGACAAGCAACCCTGACACTAGCCGGTGAACTGGACAACGGCTTCGTCTTCGAAGTCTCCGACACCATCACCGTGAAAAGGTAAAACACAATCTTGAAACCGCAATAATCCCAGATCGATTTGTATGGTTTTTTCCTGGAAGTTCTGCGGGTGTAAAAGGTTTTGCAAGAATCTTAAGCATGGGCAAGAGTTGTCCATGCTTTTTTTTATAACACGACCTTATAAGGAATCGTTTTTTTATACCCTATTGTGTCTGTACGATTCAGAATTCTTACAGCCAGTATCGAAACTGATAAAAAAGCCATTCCAGAACCTTATTCCGCCAGGGGCGGCGCTGGTGTTCCGTCAGGGTGATTTCCCGGCACTGGTCGATATCGGCCAGGGTCTGCTCGCGGAGGCGCTGGGCGAAATCACGGTTGACAATCACCGCGGCCGCTTCCAGCGAATGCACCAGGCTGCGGTGATCGAAGTTGTAGCTGCCCACGATGGACCATGCCTCGTCGATAACCGCCGTTTTCGCGTGCAGCACGCCAACGGGCCATTCGAAAATTCGGATCCCCGCCTGGAGCAGTTCGGAATAGAGCCTTCGGCTGGCATACGTGCACGCGGCCACATCGCTGGCGTAATTGAGCACCGCCGCGACGGTGACGCCCCGCCGGATGGCCTTGGCCAGCGCAGCGCGAACCGCACGCGTGGGGATAAAATAGGCATTTTCCAGCAGGATATAATGTCGCGCCTGCCGGATCGCGTGCGCATAGGTCCGATGAATCCGCCAGCGGTATCGAAATTCTTCGTTGCCGACAATTTTCACGGCGACGTCGTTCTTCTCCAGACCGCTCCCAGCGGAAGCGGCTTTGGCGCGTTTGCGTTTTGGCAAAAATCGCCGCCGGAGGGCATATCGCCAGCGGTTTCGGCGGGTGTCCGTCTGATCATACGGCGTCGCCCGTTCCCAGGCATATTCGAACAAACGCGTCATTTCCGCGGCAATTTCAATCCCTTCGATTCGGACATGGCTGTCGCGCCAGTTGCGCCCTCCCGATTCAATACCGGCATAATCGTCATGAATGTTAATCCCGCCGGTAAAGGATGTGCGGCCGTCCACTACGAGAATCTTTCGGTGGTCCCTTCGATTGACCGTACGGGCGGGATGCCGCCAGAGCAGCGGATGATAGACTTTGACGGCCGTTCCGGCCTCTATCAGTTCCTGAACAAACGCATCATCCAGCCCCAGCGAGCCGATCCCGTCATAAAGCAGACGAACCTGAACCCCTCGCCGAGCAGCGCGAATCAGCGCCTTCTGAAAGGTTTTCCCGGTCCTGTCCGCCGCCAGAATGTAGCTTTCCAAATCTACGGCGGCTTGCGCCGATTCGATTGCCCCAAGCATATCGGGATAGGCCTGAGTTCCGTTGACCAGCAGCACGGCAGACCGGGCCGGGGAAAATCGATGGGGAAATCGGCTGAATCGCTTCACCGCCTCGTCGGTTGACAGTTCGGGAATATCCTTCAGATTCAAATCCATTCTATCCTCTTCCTTGGGATTGGCATGAAAACCGCCTTCTCAGAAGACCAGGAAAACGGTCATTCCCGCTGAAATTCGCGGCGAATCCGATCCCCACGCAGGGATTAACTTCGCAGCAACAGCGACCGATCCTTGCTCCGCGATTCATTTTCTCCCGTCACCCGGATTGCCCGCAGCCCTGACACCGGGCATTCATGCTCGCATGTCCCGCATCCAATGCACAATTCCGGATTCACATGAGGCCGGGGCAGTCGAACCTTGATCACAAACGTGCTGTCCGCCCCCGGTGCGGGGCGGAACGGCTCCTCGGCCGAAATCGTCAACTGCTCCGCCGTATTTCCCGCAATTCTTCGCCGCTGGCTTGCACCCGTCCCGCCGACGATTTCCACCCAATGATCCCCCGTCGAATACGCTCCCTCCTTCCACCGCTGTCCCGCGCACGTTATGCTTATCCCCGTCGCGGCCGTTATCGGCATCACCCCGTGATACAGCGTTTCCTCCGTCACCCGAAGAAAAATCGCCTTGGGACTGATCGGGCAAACTTCCTCGCACACCCCGCAGGGCTTGTCCATCGCCCAGGGCAGACACCGTCCCCGATCGACAAACGCCGTTCCCAGCTTAATCGGCCCTTCGCTGGCGTACTCCCCCAGCCCCCGCTTCCGCTCAATCGAGATCGGCCGGATCGCACCCGTCGGACACACCTGCCCGCAGGCCGTGCAATTCTGCATGCACCCTTTTCCTATCTTGTTGTTCAAAACGGGCGTCCATACCCCCTCCACGCCGGCCTCCGCACCGGCCGGCTGCAAGACATTCGTCGGACAGATTCGCATGCACTGCCCGCATTTCAGACACGCCTGTAAAAACTGTTCTTCCGGCAGCGAGCCTGGCGGCCGGATGACACTGGCCTGCCAGTTCCGAAGGCTTGCACCCGTCAGCCGCATGAAAGGCACCGCCGCGGCACCGGCAATCGCCGCCAGCACCGCCCGCCGCTTCTGAATTGCCGGCGCGGCAATCCCCTCCGACACATCCGGATCCGCATCCCCCGCAAACACAGGACTTAGAACACCTCCGAACTCCAGCGCCTCTTCCGGGCATGAATCCAGGCAATTCAAACATACCACGCATTCGCTCAGCCGCAAATTTGTATCCGGCTCGCATCCTCCCTCGCAATGGGTCACGCACAGCCGGCACGAGGTGCAACGCGACCGGCTTCGCTCGACCCTCCAGAACGCAAACCGGCTCACGGCTCCCAGCAGCGCCCCCAGCGGACCCAGCACCCGGCAGAAACACCGCGGCATCGCCAGATTCGCCGCCAGCAGGGCAAGCAATATCATTCCGCTCCAGAAGCTCCCCTGATATTGAGCGGTTTCCGAATACAATTTTTCCAGCGACCAGTCCGCCATGGGCAGAACCGCCGTCGTCACCGACCGATGCAGCAGGCACTTCGGATCCAGCCAACCGATCTGCAAGCTGGTCACCCGCGTCATGTCCGCCGACAGCCATTTGCACAGCCCTACATACCCCGCCGCCAGCAGCAGCACCGTCAGCACACCCCGGCGGAACAATCCCCGCGATTGCCCCTTTTTCCCCTGCATGAGCCATGTCAGCCCCAGGACCGCCATCCCCAGCCCGATCAACAGAACCAGCAGTTTATGTCCCGCGCTCCACCGCACCGCATTCAGGGGTAGATTCCCCGCCGCCGCCGCCAGCAGGAAAATCAAAATCCCGTACTTGATATAAAAAAACGGCCGATAGGTATTCTTCGTGATCTGTTCGCTTCGTTTCATGCTCCCTAGCGCCCAGCCGATAAAATGATGCAGCGATCCATAGGGACAAATCCAGCCGCAGAAAAACCGCCCGAGAAAGAGCGTCGGGATCAAAATCAGAAGCGACCACGCCAGCCCCTTGTACAGCGAATGCGTGCTCAGTGCGGTTGAGATCGCGATCAGCGGATCCAGATGGAAAAAGAAATTCACCGGCCAACCCCGCTTCTCGAACCACTCCGTCCCGAACGTATTCACCAGAACCAGGAAGCAGAACAGCCCGAAAAAGAAACCCTGCGAAATAACCCGCACTGCGGTAATCCGCAGTCTCGCTCCCCTCTTCGCACCATTGCCTTTGGTCTCAGGTCCCGGCATCGAATTCGACATAGCGTTTCTTCTTGTATTCGAAGGTTCCCAGGTTTAGTTTCGTCGCCATCCGCAGATATTCCAGATCCGCCGGATTTCGCTCCAACAGCTCATAGCCCGCCGCATCCGCCGCGACCGCATCTGTCGAAACAATCAGCGTCTGTTTCGCCGCCAGGTCCGAGAGCGACCCGCCTGTCGGCCCGTGGCGCATCATAACCCGCGTTCCGTCCAGAATCACCAGCGTGGGGGTAATCATCATCGCCAGTTCCTTGATGATATTATGGATATCCTGGTGAAACTGGTTGCGCCGGCCGCCCAGAAGCCCGTACCAATTCTTGAGACTCATCGACGCCCCCGCCCGGCTGTGATCTTTCACCGGCGCAATCCCGATAACCTTCGTCGCCTGCTCAAACGGTTCATACAAAAAAGGACATTCCCGCATCAGTTCCCCTC
>CAZOTP010000129.1:0-8860 GCA_964582655.1 uncultured Pirellulales bacterium
AACGAAACGCTCTCGAAATGGCATTCAAACACCATAAAATGGCTAAAGTTCTCTAGAAGATAAAATGGAATTAATAGTGGTAAGAATCCGGGGAATAAAAGTCGGAAAAGGCAGCATTTCGAAGCGGCGATTGGCCATGAAATTGTTCTCCAAAGCAATATTTCCTTGGGGGGAAAACAGAATCAAAGGCAGATTCTGGACTTGGGCATTTTGTTCCGCTTCTTTGTACCGGGTGGTCAGCATCACACGTTCATTGACGGATTTTAGATATACCATACCCAGATTAGGCTTTTCTATCTCTTGCGGATTCCGCAGCCTGTCACAAAATATCCGAAGACTGTCCGTCTGCGGACTGGCGCTGACATACAGAGGCTGAAACGGAGCCTTCAGTTTATCCTGCATTTCAGTTCGATATTGGGGCCAGTTTTGCACACTGGAATTTGACAATAAGGCAAATTTTACATCATCCGTTTGATTGGGAATTTTATCTTCAATGGTCTGAATAATTTCGGATTTGAGGTTCAGGGCAGGGATGTATTCCTCCGTGGGATACAAGACCGGATTGCCGCTCGTTCCCAGCAGAAGAGCATGAGACAGCCGATTGGCAAGGGAAAGGACGGCCACCTCGGTTAACATTCTCGGGGCAATCCGGCGAATATTTCCAAGAGATAGAGAATGCAGCGCTACCGGATTAATTAATTCAGCAGGAAATTTCCAGGAATGAAGGATCCGATCCATCGCGTCGGCGTGATTGATAAGCAGCATTCTGGATTCCACCTGTTCCAGGGGCAATTGAAGCCGATGGGCTATCTCAATGGTTTTTCTGTAGGAATCTCCGAGTATTTCCAAGTAAATTAATTTACCAATGTCATGGAGCAATCCCATTGTGAAAGCAACGTCGCTGGTTAGTGTTTTATTTTCCAGGGAAGCGGCCAATTCTGCAGCAATCAAGCCTGTGGAGATGGAATGTTCCCAGAATTGCGGGAGAACGATATGGTCTGTTGTTAATTCTCCTCCCATCTTATCGATAATCCCGATATTCATTACAGCCTGCTGGATTTGTGACATCCCAATTCGCAGCACGGCTTTATGGACGGAATTGACCGGCTCTCCCCGCGTATAAGCGGATGAATTGGCCAATTTGAGAATTTTTAACGAAATCGCATGATCCTGTTTGATTACCTTGGCAATTTGGTCGATGGAGCAACTCGATTGGCGGGTCAACTTCAAAACCTGAGCTACCGTTGGCGACATGCCTTTTAGTTCACCACAGCCATCTAGAATATTTTTGATTTCTGTCCGGGTCATGATCGGTTTTACGTCGGATAGTTCATGTACGGATTCTGCTTCCGCTTCTGGAATATTCGGATCGGAAAAGGATTCTTCCCGCTGAGGAGATTTAATTCCTTGTGGAGATGAAATTGTTGAATTTGATGACGAAGAAATAACAGAAGGATTTTCGTGCAATTGTTCTTTGGCAACTGCTGAAGGTTGTTCTTGTATCGCCTGCGTTCCTCCTTGGGACAGAGTTCCAGATAACAATTTTTGGGATTTATCAAGTTCCATTTCGATCCGCTGAATCACTTTTTCGAAATCCAATTCATCCGAATCAAAGGAAATGCGTTTAACAGACTGGGTGGAAATGATCCCGGGCTGCTTGTTTTCGAGAAGGTACAATAGGGACAATTGGCTTTCACATTGGGCAAGCAATTCGTGGAGCTTTATCAGAAGCGTTTTATATTGCAAAGCGCGACGTATCGTGATCGCCAGGTCCAGAACATTGCACGGTTTGACCAGGAAGCGATACACATCCCCTTCGTTGATCGCCCGGTAAGCGGATTCAGAATTGATCTGCCCCGTGAGCATGATACGGATGACCTGAGGATACTTTCGACGAATTACCGTCAACAGGCCAGATCCGGACATCCCCGGCATTCGTTCATCAGATACGATTACATCGACAGGTTTTTGTTGCAGGACAGAGAGTGCGTCATTAGCAGAATTGGCTATGAGAATGTCGTATTTTTCCTTATACAAAGCCCGTTTTAAAGCGCTCGTCAAGTTGACTTCATCATCCACAAGTAATATCGTATGCGACATACTAATCCCTCGGAGGTTAAATTCTGCACAGTGGCCGGTGAATCACTATTTCACGCCATAATGAAATCTTATGATGCACGCCAATGCTCTCTAAATAGGATTCATTGACAGTTTCTTTTGTCAGGAACTCTGCCTGCCCGGAGCTGTTGGCGTTGGCCAGGCCGTTGGCGACATGAACTGCCGGTAATACCCCAACCTCCTTTTCTTCCGCCATATCGGGCTCGTGATTATAACGCAACGCGTTCAGAACCACCCTGTCAAACCCCCATAATCCAAGCAAATACGCCCCCACTACTGTATGTCCCGTTCCCAATATCTGCTTTTCCGCATCCAGAACGGAAAGCCTCTGTTCTGCCATCAGAGAAAGGATTCCTTCGTATAGTTCGGGAAAATATGACATTAAAATCAGTTTTCCAACATCATGCAGCATTCCAGCAATGACCGCATAATCGGCCTTTTTTTTCTCTTCTTTTTCTTCGACCATAATTATTTTTGCCCATTGACTGACCGTCAAACTATGTTGCCATAATTGCTCCAGGGAAGTATGTTCCGTAATATTGACTTTGAATTGTGAGAATATCTTTAAAGTTAATACCAGCGAGGAAATAGTGTCCAGCCCTAGGAATTTGACGGCCTGGGCAATACTTGAAACATGTTGTCGAATCCCGAAAAACGCCGAATTGGCGATTTGCAGAATTCGGGCGCTCATTCCCATGTCCTGGCTGATTATCAAAGCAATATCATCAATGGTCGCATCCTGAGACTGGAGGGCATGTGTCAATTTTATATACGTCGCAGACATGCAAGGGAGGGATTCCAATTGGGTTATAAAGTTTCCCAGAACCGGATTATTAAACATTTCCCGGATGGAATACACAAAATTGATTTTTGTCTTCAATTCCTCCAGATCGCAGGGTTTGGAAATATACTGATGAATGGGACCGATGGATTGGAGAATCGATTCTTTGGAAGTTTGTCCGGACAGGGCAAAACGAATCACGGATGGATATTTCTTCTTTATCGTTGAAAGCAATTCCACCCCATCCATGCCCGGCATTCGAATATCCGATACAATGACATCAAATTCTTTGTTTTCCAGCAGTTCCAATGCCGACTTTCCGCTGGATGTAAAGCTTATATCCCATGCGTGCCTCATGGAATACAGGGTTCGTCGAAGTGCATCCAGGATTCTCTGTTCGTCATCAACAAACAGAATACGGATCTTCCCTATCATGACTCATTCTCCATTAAGGGCAATTGAATAATAAATGTCGTTCCAATTCCATCTTCGGATTCGAAGGTAATGGTCCCTTGATGCCGGCTGATGATGGCATGTGAAATGGAAAGCCCCTGCCCGGTACCTTTGCCAACAGTTTTGGTGGTAAAGAATGGATTGAACACTTTATCCTGGATATCTTTTGGAATCCCACCTCCGGTATCAGAAATTCGAACTTCCAGATATTTCTCATCGGTTTTATCCGTTGTAATGACAATTAATCCTTTTTCGTTTTTTGAACGGTCAATGACTCCGGAAATTGAGTCCGCGGCATTGGCTATAATATTCAAAAGAACCTGATTGATTTCCGCGGGATAACACTCTACGAGCGGCAAATCCGGCTCCAGATAGGTTTGTACATCCGCAACATACTTCCAGTAGTTCCGGCTGATGGTCAATGTGCTCTGGATTGCATTGTTGATATCCAGCATCTTTTTTTCTTTTTCCCCAGGATGCGAAAACTCCTTCATGGCCTTTACAATTTCCGCGACAGTTTTTACACCTTCCAGGGAATGCTGTATCGCCTGGGGAATCTCCTGTATGAGGAATCCGATATCCATTTCCTTTGTCCTGGAGGCAAGATCGTCCAGAGTTTGGTCACAATGTTTCTGGATGGCGGATTTTTCCCGCAAGGAATTGCAGGCTTTCAAGAGTGATACGATTTCCGAAAATCCCTCTTCCAGAAACCGGATGTTATCCCCGATGTATTGCGTGGGGGTATTGATTTCATGGGCGATGCCGGCGGCTAACTGCCCGATGGATTCGAGTTTTTGCGCCTGCAGCAACTGGCGATGCATCATTTTCTGCTGTGTGATATCATGCACAATGCAGATGATCCGGAGACAATTTTCCTGTTTATCTACATACAGGGTGGAATTGATGCTGACTTCCACAAACGAACCCTCTCCGGATGAGCCGTTTCGAATCATTCGATATTCCTGGTCATATAGAGAACCTTGCGCAATCACCGTTTCAAAGGCCTCCAGAAAACGGGAATAGTCCTCTGCAACAAAAATCTGCTCCAGGAAACGACCGACCAGTTCTCTGGGCTGGTATCCAAGTAAGGTATAAACACGTTGGTTACACTGGATAATTTGACCGTCCGGATTCACCGTCAGAATCAGATTGGCGGCGGTTTCAAAAATGGAGCGGTATTTTTCTTCGCTTTCCTGCAGCGCCTCGTTGACCTTGGCCAATTGAATCACATGGGCTACTGTATTGCTTAGGTTTTCCAGCAGGGCATCGTCTTCCGGAGATAGAGGATTTTTGGAGAACAAGGCCAGAACGCCAATGGTTTCCCCTCCCGGCGGACATAGCTGATATCCTGCAAACGATGCCAGGCCAAGCTCTTCTGCCCACGTGGGATTATGAATCCATGGATCATGCGGCACATCATTGGTGAGGAATTTGCGTTCCAGGTCCGCCGCAATTCGGCCAATTTTGTAATTGCCTAGCGGGACGCGGCGATGATTCGGACTGTCGATGTGCGTATATCGTCCGGAACTGGAAACCAGGTGAAGGCACTTTTTCCGATTTTGGCAAGTGTGTGGCCCTTCCGCGATCCCGGCATGAATACACCCTTTTTCGCACAAATCGCCCGAACCAGTGAGCCAAATACGGCAAAAATCAGCGGATACAATATCGATCACGCTATCCGTAATGACCTTTAATTTTCTCTCCAGAGTATCCGGACCCAGGAGATTTTCCTGTATCTGATTGAGCCGTTTCTGCCGGTCCAGAATCCGTTCTCGCATTTCTTCGGCTTGTTTTCGTTCAGTAATATCTACATTAACCTCAGCAACCAGCCACTCTCCGTTGGCCGCCTGAAAGGGAATTGTAGTAACCTGAACAGGTCGATTCCCCTCTTTCACTAATATTTCCTCGCTGACAATAGCCTGTTTGGTTTGAAAAGCCTGAAGGACCCCGCAGTTCGGGCATGCCTCGTCACGGCCCATGAAATAGGCAAAGCATTTCCGGCCTTCATAAGGCCCGTACATTTTCTGCCATTCGCTATCCACATATCGAAGATTAAATTCGGCATCTATAATATCCAGCCTGGTTTTGGAAGCGCCGAGAATAAACTCGATTTGTAGCTGAAGTTCTCGGATTTTCTCCAGTTCTTGCCTTTGTGTCGTTATATCCCTCCCTAACAGAATGCACCCGCCTCTTGTGTCAGATCCCATGTCAATCGCGCTGACCGTAATTCCTAGAAATCCCTGCTGGCCGTCCCTTCGGATAAAGGGTACGTCATCAATCCTGGCAGTATGGTTATTTGTTCGGCTTGCTTCAATCGCCTGCATAATCACATTATGGTTCCAGGGAACGGCCAAATCATTCAGAGACTTGCCAACTGCTTCCGCCGCAGAAATGCCAAAGCAATCTTCTGCTGCGGCATTCCATTGAATCACATGATCATGCTCGTCCAGAGCAATGAAGATCGCCGAGATCGCATCCAGCAAAGTTTTATCTTTCGCATGAACGTTCCGCAATTGATTCATCGTATATCGCAGCACTTCAGCCTGTCGTCGATTTTTGAGCATTCGCCGCAAAAGAGCTCCATAGAAAAATGCAATCAGACTACAGGTTCCAAATCCCATTGCTAAAAATCCCCATGGTTCCCAATATTCTACGGCTTGAGCGTTCGCCATGCAGCAGGAGATTTGCCAAGTACGTCCGGCAACTTCAATGGTTTCCTTATAGGTCAGTGAATCCGACTTACATGTTTTGGATTCTACGGTTTGGATGGAGAGTGCTTTATCCAAACCCGATGGATGATAATAATAAAAATGCTCTCTGGGATTCTTTGAA
Source organism: uncultured Pirellulales bacterium (assembly GCA_964582655.1). GTDB lineage: Bacteria > Planctomycetota > Phycisphaerae > Sedimentisphaerales > SM23-30 > CAZOTP01. The sequence continues at coordinate 6,185 of CAZOTP010000129.1, forward strand.
AGACTCTCCACGGACATGTCGATGCCGTGATGCGAGAGATGTGATATGGCCTCCTGAAAAATGACTTCAAGCTGAAAAACGCCCACAATAAATCCTTCCAAGGAATCCCGGCGATCTTCCATGGTTTTTGGAACAATATCGTTTCGGTATAATGGCCGAACTACTAAAAATCCTTTTTGTCCGATATGGCTGTAAACCAGAATAACAGGACGAGTAGCAATTGCCTGACCCGTATCGCGGGCTAAAAACAAGGCATTTCGCCGAATCTCTTCCGAAATCAGATCATATCCCATCGCCCCGGCATTTCTATCAAACGGTTCTGCATAATAGATGGGAAAATATTCATCCCGTAAATTTGCGGATACCCTCTTTCCATCCGCCGATTTTTCAAAAAATTCAAATTCGGCCAGTCCCTCTTCCCGAGCGATCTGTTCATAGCGATTGCGTTCCGCAGACCGGACTCTCGGGGCCCATGCCATGGCCTGAACGCCGCGCGTATGAGGCAGGAGTGACATCACAAAGGAACGAAATTCCTGCCGTTCCACACGATTGGAATTTTCGTAGAATTGGGCTACGGATTCCAGGAAAAATAGATTATTTTCTAGGATCCTTTGTACCAGTGCGGTTTGCCCGCTAGCCATTCGAACAAAATGGCTTTCCACCTGTGTCTTTTCTCTTTCCCAGCTTATAAAAAACATAGCCAAGGAACCAAGAATTCCCACGACGACAATGAAAACCAGTTTCAAATAGTCACCTGGACATAATCCCTGAGCACTATAATGATGTATTATGCTTTGAATCTTTTTATGGTATTTCATGACTGTTTTTTGCCAGAATAATGCAAACAAGCATGCCCATGCTTTTTTTTCAGTTTCCTGCCGGAACGGTCGTTCTATTGGAATATCTCTCGAAAATCACTCGAATTTGTTCCTGCCGTTTTTCAAAAGCGGCACATAGCATCGGATCAAACTGCCTGCCCGCTTGTTCCCGTATCATCTCCACAGAGGCATCTTCCGAAAACGAAGGTTTATAAGGACGTTCCGATCGCAGGGCATCATACACATCCATCAGACCAACGATCCGTCCGGAGAGAGGGATCGCCTCTCCGACAAGATGATGGGGATATCCGGAGCCATCCCATCTTTCATGATGGGTCAAGGCGATTTCTCCAGCCATGCGCATAATGGGATTATCTGTGGATACTCCACCGGCGTTGTCGCTGTATTCGGAACGGAATTCTATGGATAATTCGGGAGTGTCGCAAAGAAGGGAGGACCCGATTTGGCAGTGGTTCTTCATAATCGCCCATTCTTCCTCATCGAGGGAACCGGGCTTGAGTAAAATAGCATCGGGAATCCCGATTTTGCCGATGTCATGCAGCGGGCTGGCTAAAAGAATTGTTTCCACATAATCCGCCGTCATTCCTACTTCTTCTGCCAGAATCCGACTAAACAAGCCTACCCGCAGAATATGCCGCCCGGTTTCTTCATTTCGATATTCGGCGGCCAGCCCCAGGCGCCAGATCACATCCCGCCGGGACGCTTCCAGTTCCGCCGTCCGCTCTTTCACCTTTCGATCCAGGGTTTCATTTTGCTGTTTCAATTCATCCTGAAACTCCTTCAATCGCAGTACATTCCGCAGGCGGGCTAGCAAATCCTCCGCACAGACCGGCTTATTTAGCAAATCCGCGGCTCCCATCTCCAGGGCCTTCCCTTTGAAAGTTGTTTCTCCACTGCCGGTGAGAATCACTACAGGAATATCTCGCGTTTTGGGAGTGGATTTCAGGATCCGAAGCAATTCAAACCCGTCTTTTCCCGGCATGCGAATGTCGGATACAATCGCGTCAAATGCGGCCCCGGCAATCCGTTCCAGGGCCGCATCCACGCTGTGAGTAGAACACATAACCCAACCGGGACAGAATCGATGCAGAATCCGCCGCAGTCCCTCCAGACAATTCTGTTCATCATCTACTAATAGTATGCTTTTTCCCACGATGCCTGCGTTCCTCTCTTATCTCGATAGGGCGATCCCGGCAATCCCCAGAAACCATTTCCATTTCTAACACCTGAATCGTGTTAGCTATGGCGACTGGTGTTCCTTTTCTCCCATGAATCAGCGACATAGACTGCCGACAGACAAAGGTATTTTGATTTCCGGCTTGTATTGATATTTCCAACTCATGATGCGTATTTTTCAAAATAGCGGGAATAACCACATGCTGTACATATCGTGCATTTTCCTCAGAACAATAATCTGTCAGGGAATAGTATTTTAATTCATCGAAATGATTCGCACCTAGCATCCTGCAAAATGCGGTATTTGCATAAATCAGGCGAGTATCCAAATCCCATAACATAAATCCTTTCGATGACATATCTGCAAATGTTCGCAGAGATAAACACTCGACTTCCAACCGGTTTTTCCTTTTTCGTCGATAGCGATCCTGGTACTCCAGTGCGGCATAAGAAAAAGCCATCAAAAAAACTGTCACAATCGCTGCTCCCACTCCGTTCCAAACTCCAGATAAAGGCTGTCCCATCATGGTTTTCACTCACTTCTTCCGAAGAAATAAAATGAGTTTTCGGACAAAGCGGCCTATGGATCCGTTATTATTCAAAACGGGTTCTCATCCAAAAAAGTTGGTGAAAAATGAATAAAAAGTAATGGACATTATGC
>CAZOTP010000130.1:0-8839 GCA_964582655.1 uncultured Pirellulales bacterium
ACAGACGGCGAGCCTGCCCCGTTTTCCAGCACGCCAGCAGATACATCATGATCGCCGCAAAAAAAATGGTGCTGATGTTCGGACGCATATCGATAAAGGATCGGCTGACGAGCATGGCAAAGGACGCGGCCCCCGCGGCAAGACTGAAATGAACCCCCAGTTTCCGTGCCGTCCAGTACACAAACAGCCCCGTCAGAATCGCCTGGAGAAATTTATAGCAGACAATCAGATTTTCCCCTTGTTCCGCCGCCGGCCCCTCCGTCCCCCAGAGCGTCTTGAGTCTGTAAAACACCACATGCGTCAGCCAGTTCTGATTCACCCACCCCACCGCCTCCCGGCTGCCCGGCTCAAACGGTCTGGATTTGGCGCTGAACGGATCCCGCTGGGTGATATGAATCCCGATGGCGTCCAGAACCTTCATCTGCCGCGTTCGACCGTCCTGCCCCACGCACCACGGCGCCACCGAATATCGACCGCACGCCATCGCCACCCACGTATCCCCCCCTCCAATCGAGCTGCTGGCGCTGTGCAGCGACGCCGCGATCACAAGCAGCGACGCCCCCAGCGCCCCCCAGCGGAGGTGCGACCCGGCAGCATCCCCGGAATCATTCGCCGGCACGGTAGGCTCTTTCGTTGTCTTCATCCCATCGATGGTTCTGGTTTCCGTATCAATTCGCGTTCACGTTATAAAATGCAGCGGCAAGAGTACGTTTACAGTTGTATTGTAAATCGGCTTGGTGAATCTTTGTGTTTTGCTGTCTTGGCGGCCATATTATGGCAGAAACAGCTTCGTCTGCTTCAGCTTGTCCGGCAGATACTGTTTCACCACGAAGTCCAGACCGTGTTTGGCGAACGCCTGCTGTTCCACGCGGACCCCGGCGTTCAGCATCATGTGAATCGCCGCCTGCCATTCCTTGTGATGTTTCACAAACGGATCGTTCTTCAGCGCATCCTTCGCCCGCTTGACGTCCACCTCCTTCAACGGATGCGTCGGAAGAGCGTAATCCTTCACATCCTTGGGCGTCACCCCCAGAAACCGCGCCTGCGGCACGCAGAAAAACTCGTTCAGATGCGCCGCGTTCCCCGACCCCACCTTCAGCGTCCGGTAAATGTTGAAATATCCGTACGGGTCGCCGTCCACAAACGCATACACCGGAATTTTCAGCTCGTCGCTTAGTCGCCGGATAAACCGCCGGCACGCCCGCGTCGGCACCCCTCCCATGCTGATCAGAATGCAGTTCGCCATATCCCAGTAGCCGTATTTCAGTAGCCGCTGAAACGCCCCGGCCGTCTCGATCGCCAGGATAAACTTCGCCTTGCTCTTGAACTCCAGGTGCTCCACGTCGATCGGAATCGAATACGATCCCGACCCGAACCGCGTGCAGTCGATTTCCAGCTTCTTCCCCTGCGCATCCTTGTCCACCACCGTCAGACGCCCGGCCACCTCGCCCCCCTTCTCTTCCGGCACATACCGAAGCTGCTCCCGGATAATCCCGAACATCGCCTCGATGTCCTCCATCACCGCGTCCGACTCCGGCTGCTCCTTGAAGCCCGCGTCCCCCCAGTTCTTGCTGATGTAATACGCCTCTCGCTTGGTCGCCATGTCGTCCCCCTCGATCAGCTCCTTGCTCAGCGCCATCATCTTCCGCGTCTGCGCAAACGTCTTGACCGTATTCACCGTCAGCGTCCGCTCCTTCAGATTCCCCTTCAATTCGAAGTGCCCGTCCGACGAATTGTACTTCACATTCGCAAGACTCCGCACCGGAATCCGCATCTTCGGCTTCCGATGCGCCATGATACTCGCGTGAACCTTCCCAGCCCCATCTTGAATCATCCCGATTACATTCGCTTCCTTACGTCTGGCCATCCGTGAACTCCTGAGTATTCCATAACTGTAAACCAGGTACGAATTTATAAGATTCCAAACCCCTTTGCAAGCCCCAAACTCCCCGGTTTTCCGTTTTCCCGCCGGATATCACGCTGCCGCTCCATCGGACTCCAATCCCCTTCGAATCAACGCTTGGAATTCCGTAAAATGAACCGGAAAAACCTGCCCCATCCCCATATACCCCAAACACTTACACCGTCTGGACCCAAACCGCTTAAACACCGGATAGGTTGTAAAAAACAAGAATCCTTACGCCGCTTGCCGAACCGCAAAAACGCTTAGGGCTGCTGCTCTCCCCACGCCTTGCGGAAATGCAGCAAATCGATCGCATTGATCTTTCCATCCTGATTCAGATCGCAGCGGCTATCCCAGTTTCCCGACCCCGTTTGGCTGAGCCACGATTCGCGGATCAGGTTCAAATCTTCCTCACCCAGACGATCCGGGCAAAGCCAGTCCATCTCGTGAATCTGCCATTGAAACCGAGGATAATTCGTCCCTTCGCAGATCGCCCACGTCGTTCCAAAATCCCACCCTGCTCCAGTAAAGGTGGAAAGAATGATTTTCTATTTTGCAAAGCCCGGAGGATATGATAGGCTTTTTGAATTATATGTTGTTTTTCACAACGGATTTAGATATTGTAATCCCATGTTTCACAGGGGGACATTCGGGACCGTTGGACTACAGATAGAACACGGAAAAACGCGGTTGACTTACTCAACTTATTGTTTTCCAAGACTTTAGATAGAGAAGAAATTCGAATAAAGCAGACGGCTATGACAGAGCAAGATAAGATATTGGTTGTATCGTCTTCCCCCCATTTGCATGACCAGGGAACCAGCAAACGCGTGATGTTTGAAGTGGCCCTCGGAACGATTCCCGCCATCGCCATGTCGCTGTACCTCTTCCGCTACGATGCGGCTATCGTTCTAATGACCTGCGTCTCCGGCGCGATTCTCACAGAAGCTCTGTTCAATTCCTGCAGAAAAAAGAAACAAACCATTGACGATGGCAGCGCTCTGGTCACCGGACTGATTCTGGGTTTGTCGCTGCCTCCGACCCTCCCCGCCTGGATGTGCCTGCTGGGATCGGTCGTCGCCATTGGTGTAGCCAAAATGCTCTTCGGAGGGCTGGGAAGCAATATCTTCAATCCCGCCATGGTCGGCCGGGCCTTTCTGATGGCCGGTTTCGGAACCTTCATGACTACCTGGGCAATCCCGTTTCCGCTTCGGGTGCAGGAAAAACCCGTTCCCACCAGCATCATTGAGAGGGAACGCCTGTCAGAAATGAAAACTCTCAACATGATTCATTCCCCGCCGCCGGACCGCAATGGAGTAATGCCCCCGCCGGCGGAAAAAGCACCGGAGCAGACGAACATCGCTGCCCCTTCGGCCTCCTCCCAGCCCGCCAAACCCTGCGGTAATGCTATCGATCAGAAAACCTGCCCCCGGACCGGCAAGCCCTGCCGATGCGGAGGTGACGGGCGATGCCGCTGTGCCGCCCCTGTCAAAACCGCCCGTAAGGTGGACGCCGTAACGGGCGCGACACCCCTGGCGCTGGCCAAACAGCCGATCAAAGATGCCGCAAACGCCGACAAACCCCAAGAGCAAAAAGCCAAAGCCGATGCGGCCAACAGCATGCTGATGGACCTGTTCCTGGGAAAAATCGGCGGTTCGGCGGGAGAAACCTCCGCCCTGGCATGGCTCCTTGGCGGCGCGTTTTTACTCCTCAGGAGAACGATTACCTGGCATATCCCCCTGGCGGTGCTGGTTTCAGCCGCCGCTATCGCCACAGGGGCCTGGCTGGCAAATCCCGCCGTTTATGCCAATCCCCTGGTGCATCTCTTCGGAGGCGGTCTGATGATGGGCGCCTTCTTCATCGCGACAGACCCCGTAAGCTGTCCGCTCAGTCAGAAAGGAAGATGCATCTTCGGCGCAGGTGTCGGATCGCTCATTATGCTCATCCGACTCAAGGGAGGATACCCCGAAGGCGTCATGTACGCCGTCCTCCTGATGAATTCGATTACACCCCTGCTGGACCGGTGGACAAAACCCTCCCCGGCAGGCGGACATGTAAAAAAACAATAGGATAAAAACTCGGCTGCACGTTGGGCCGACAAACTTGGATTACGGCGGGCATGACCCGCGATGAATGCAGGATTCCCTTTATGATTATTACGTTTCTTCGACAGTCATGGCTGGTGGTCGTCAGCTCCCTCATCTTCGGAGCCCTGGTCGCGGGTGTCGAGGCGCAGCTTCGCGACCGCATCGCCGCAAACGCCGCGGCGAAAATGGACGGCCAGATGAAAATCCTCCTCCCCGATGCCAAAACCTTCGAAAAGAAAACGGCGAAAGATGCCCAGGGTTCGGACATTGCCTATTTTGCCGGATTCAACGCCCAGGGAGAACTGGTGGGCTACGCCTTTGAAGCCTCCGGGGGCGGGTTTGCCGATGTCATCGACCTTCTCGTCGCCACGGACGCCCGGCTGAATACCCTCAAGGGAATCGGAATCCTCATGACCAACGAAACCCCAGGCTTCGGCGATAAAATGAAGGACGACGAATTCAAAAACCAATTTGTCGAATGCCCCGTTGCGGAAAAGCTCACGGTCTCCAAGACTGGAAACCGAAACACTAAAGATGCGGAAATCGTCGCCATCACCGGCGCGACTATCAGTTCCGAGGCGGTCGTCAAAATCGTAAATGATTCTCTCCTTCGAATGCGAGCCGTCCTCAAACCGTAATTCTTCTCCATGCCTGCTGAGCAGGAACGGAACGGAAAAAAGACCATGGCCAACGAAACGGTAAAAAAGAATCAGACTCTGGGATTTTTCATCCGGGGATTGTGGGAGGAAAATGCGGTGTTTCGCCAGCTTCTGGGAATGTGCCCGACGCTGGCCGTTACGGCCCAGCTCAAACCCGCCCTGACCATGGGGGCCTCGGTCATCTTCGTCTTGGTGTGCTCCAATATCGTGGTATCGCTCATGCGGAATATCATCCAGGGCCATCTCCGCCTCATGATGTTCACCCTGACCATCGCCACGTTCGTCACCATCGCCGATTTCCTCCTCAAAGCGTTTCTGCCGGACATGAGCGAGAAACTGGGGCCCTATGTCCCCCTGATTATCGTGAACTGCCTGATCATCGGCCGCGCCGAAGCTTGCGCCAGCCGTCAGGGGCTGCTGCCGAGCATCTTCGATGCGATGGGCATGGGGACCGGATTCACGCTCGGTTTGGTCGCGTTGGCCTCCGTTCGGGAACTGCTCGCCGATGGAGCCTTGTTCGGTCATCCCGTCATGTGGGACGGCTATGTCAACTGGAACGTAATGAAACTGCCCGCCGGTGCGTTTATTACACTGGGCATCCTCCTGGGATTGAGCAACCATTTTCTCAAGAAAACCAAAGCGTAACGGAAAAAGTAAATCGTCTGTCCCGTTGGAGATAACATCGAAAATCCTGTGATGCGGTACGCGATAAAAATCATTATGCTCTCGTGTGGATTCTGGCTGGCAGGCTGCGGCGGCGCCCGGCGCGAGACGGAACCAAATCCCGCTCCGCTGGGAATCCGCTTCGCCAAAAAGGATTCCAGCCTGCCGAAAAACCGCCAAAAGTATCTCACCTTTACCCATGCCGGGCATCCGGGCCAGCATATCGGCTACCGTTTTTTCGAACACGAACCGATGGCTTGCGGAGCCGTCCCCCCCGATAACGCCGCCGCGGGGATCGATCCCGCCGCGGCAAACCGGCTGGAACAGGAATTCGCCGCCCGAGCAAACGTCTTCCCGGTCGATTACCAGGTGCGGGAGGAAGGTTGGATTCCCCAGGACTGGCGATTGTATTTTGCCCCCGCCCGGGACGGCATTGATGTTTTGCTGGTGATTCAAACTCACCAGCAGGGCTTGCCGGAGCTGTATGCCGTCCAGCAGTGCCTGCGGATGAGCGGCGAGACGAACAGTCTCTGGCGGCAGGAAGTCGCCTGCACCCCCGCGTTCAGTGAATACGATCTGTGGGCAAAGGAAAAGAACAAAGACAGCAAGACCAGCCTCTCCTATATCCGCATCGCGGGGAAATGGCAGCCCCTGCCGGCGATGAAAGAAGCCGTCGGAGCAAGGACAGCACTGGGCGAAAAATATGATCTGCTGTGCCATAATGGAATGCTGCCGGACATCGTAGGCCCGTATCAGGCAAAAATGCGGGGAACCATGGACGGTTCGTCAATCGCCAGGCGAAGCGATGACGGTACATGGGTCTGCGGAATGCTCTGGCAGGGAACTACCCATGTCACCGACCACCACCCGGCGGACTGCCTCCACGCCGTGGTCAATATCGGAAATATCCCCGCCTGCGGCAAAAAGGCCGTGCGAGGGAAGATATACTGGTTTCCGGGAAATCTGGACGATTTGACGGCAAAAGTATGGCATGATTTTCCGGGCAAATAAAACCGGAAGGATTTGAGATGGATACGCTGATACAACTGGTTCTGGTTTTTTTATCCGTATCGCTGGTGAACAATTTCGTGCTCACCAAGTTCCTGGGAATCTGTCCGTTCATCGGGGTTTCCAGACGGGTCGAAATGGCCTTCGGTATGGGCTGCGCCGTCACCTTCGTCACCACCCTCAGCGGAATCATGAGCTGGCTCATCAACGTCAAGATTCTCATCCCGATCCGCATGCCCTACCTGAAATACATCGCCTTTATCATGGTCATCGCCGCCATGGTCCAGCTCGTGGAAATGTATCTCAAAAAATTCTTCCGCTCCCTCTACGACGCCTTCGGAATCTTTCTCCCCCTGATTACCACCAACTGCGTCGTGCTGGGAATCTGTCTCTTTCTGGATTTGTGGACATACGACTTTCTGGAATCGGTCGTCGCCAGCTTCGGTGTCGGCCTGGGATTCACCGTCGCCATCTGCATCATGGCCGGAATCCGCGAAAACCTCGAATGGGCCGATATGCCAGACTGCCTCAAAGGAGCCCCCATCACTCTCATTACCGCCGGCATCCTCACCCTGGCGTTCATGGGCTTCTCGGGAATGATTAAGTAAGGATATGCACATTATGATAGCGTCTATCGAATGGAGTTCCGTGGGATTGGCCGGGCTGGTTCTGCTGGGCGTGGGACTGTTTCTGGTCGCGATCCTCAATATCGCCTTTGCAAAACTCTTTGTAAAACCCGATGAAACCGTCGAGGCCATTCTCAACGCCCTCCCCGGCGCCAATTGCGGCGGCTGTGGCCTGGCTGGATGCAGCGCCTACGCCGAAGCCGTCGCCAAAGATCCCGCGCTCATGGGCAAGTGCGGTCCCGGAGGCGACTCCGTCGCTCATGCCATCGCCGCCATCCTGGGAATCGAAGCCGTCGCCTCCGCCCCCCTGCGGGCCGTCGTCCACTGCGGCGCAAAAAACGCCGATCGGATCAACACCACGCGATACCGGGGAATCCAAAGTTGCCGCGAGGCCCAGGTCGTCGCCGGCGCCATCGGCTGCCCCTACGGGTGTTTCGGCCTCGGCGATTGCCAGGCCGCCTGCCAGTTCGATGCCATTCACGTCGTGGACGGGCTGGCGACCGTGGATTACAACAAATGCATCGGCTGCGGGGCCTGCGCCGCCGCCTGCCCCCGGCAGATCATCGAAATGATTCCCATGAAAGAAGATCCCCTGCTGGTCATCGCCTGCTCCAGCCTGGACAGCGCCAAAGACGTTCGCAGCTACTGCCAGGTCGGCTGCGTCGGCTGCGGAATCTGCGCCAAACTCACCCCCACCATGTTCCAGATGAAACAGAATCTGGCGGTCATTGATTACGCCAAATATGCCCCGCGGGAGGAATACGAAAAATCGGCTCAAAAATGTCCGCGCAAAATCATCCAGTTCCGGGGGAAACAGGTAAAAATTACCGAACCGGAACCGGCAAACGCGGACACTCAGGCATAATCGCGAAAATCCTCAGGAGAGAAAACCATGGCCAATGTTCAGACTGTTCTGCAAACGGAAATTCCGGGAATGTCCCCCAAACGCGGAAAAGTCCGCGATATCTATGACCTCGGCGACAAGCTCCTCATCGTCGCCAGCGACCGGATCAGCGCCTTTGACGTCATCATGGCCAACGGAATCCCCGACAAAGGCGCCGTCCTGACCCAGATTTCCCTCTTCTGGCTCGATTTCCTCGGCGCCTCCGTGAAAAACCACCTCCTCAGCACGGACGTAAAAGATTTCGGCCCCGCCTTCGCCAATCACGCCGACCAACTCGCCCGCCGCAGCATGCTCGTCAAAAAAACCAAAGTACTCCCCGTCGAGTGCATCGTCCGGGGCTACGTCGCCGGCTCGGGATGGAAGGATTACCAGAAAACCGGCGCCATCTGCGGGCACAAACTCCCCGCCGGCCTCCGGCAGTGCGACAAACTCCCCCAGCCGATTTTCACTCCTTCCACCAAGGCCGAGCTGGGCACCCATGATCAAAATATTTCCTTCGAACAGGCATGTGAAATCGTCGGCCCCAAAGCCGCCGCCTATATCCGCGACAAAAGCATTGAAATCTACACCCGCGCCGCCGACTACGCCGCCAAACGAGGCATCCTCCTGGCAGACACCAAATTCGAATGGGGACAGGACGGCGGCGAGCTGATTCTCATCGACGAAGTCCTCACCCCCGATTCCTCCCGATTCTGGCCCGCCGACAAATATCAGCCCGGACGCGATCAGGAAAGCTACGACAAACAATTCGTCCGAAACTACCTCGAAAGCATCAACTTCAACAAGCAGCCCCCCGGACCCGCTCTGCCCTCCGACGTTGTCGCCGGCACGCGAAAACGCTACGTCGAAGCCTACGAAAAACTCAGCGGCAAAAAATTCTCCTGATCATGTCTTTCGTGCTCATGCCTGGGGAAATGCCTAGGAAAAAATGCTCCAGATTCTGCTCCGCGCGTTTCCATAAAACAGCGAACCCCCGCCGCAAAATCAGC
>CAZOTP010000131.1:0-8828 GCA_964582655.1 uncultured Pirellulales bacterium
CAGAACCATCTCCTCCGCCTCCGAAAGCAGACCCTCGACGAAATGGGGAATCACTCCCGCTTTCGTCTGCCGGAGTTGCTGAAGCTTTTCGAACAATGGCTTCGCCTCCCCTTCCCGGTGCGTAGCCAGCGCAAAATAGACGCCCCATACGAACATCCCCGCCAGCATCGCCCCCAGCAAACACACCTTCCCCAAAACCAACAGCCGCTTTCGCGCGCCGCAAGCCTTCGGCCTGGCGAAAAACGGCTTGCCGGTCTCCACCTTCATTTAGAGACCGCCTTTGCTGTCCAGAAACGTGATCTGCGCCTGCCCGTCATATCCCAGCAGATCCTCTTTGATCTTTTGAAGCGACTGGATGCCTTCCAGATCCACGATAAACAGAGCCTCAAACTCCCCTCCCCCCTCGTCCAGACGGCGAAGCTCCGCCCTCGCGCAGCTCCGCTTCAATACATCCAGGATCAACTCCAGCATTTTCCCCTGCGGGTGACGGCTCCGCACCGTCAGCATCATGTTTTGTGAATCCTGCCGATGGTTCCGCTTCCCTTTCACGATCAGGACAAGAACAATACAAACAAACGAAATCAGCGTAATCGGAATTTGGGCGGCCCCAAAACCGAGACCGATTCCAATGCACAAAAACAGGTACGTCAATTCCTCCGGCTCCTTGATGGCCGCCCGAAACCGCACGATCGACAACGCACCCACCAGACCCAGAGACAACGCCAGCGAGGATTTCACCAGGGCGATCACCAGCATCGTCGTCAGCGAGAGCATCACGAAATTGTTCGCAAACGCCCTCCGATTCGACAGGCTCATCCCATACTTCACGTAAACAACCGACAATAAACCGCTTAACAGTACTGTCAACGCTGCGCACACCAGAAACAATCCCAGCGAAATATCGATGTTGCTTTGGGGGAAAAAGGGTGCTAATCGCAATTCCCGTTCCTGCTGCGCCAGCAAAATCACATCCATCATCGGTTCAAGCCATCCTTGATTTACAGTTTCGGGTGGTTCGCTGCCCCCATCCCCGCGAAACCGGTATCTCAACTATCGGATGTTTTAAAATTCCTCTTGAATTCCTATCCATTTCATGCACCCCTTCCTCCATATCCCCGATCAGGCATAGGTTCCCTTCTGAAATCGCATTTAAGAGATGAATATCCGCGGTGGAAAATCGTCAAAAGTCTCTTTCCAGCACTGAAAACACTCCTGGAAAGCCCTCTTTACATAACCGACAGCCAAAAACGGCCTGAAAAATACAAACAGACTATTAGGGATTTCCCCTAGCCCGCTTCTCTCACCCGGTTTTTAACATGGGTAAAAAATTCAGGTTGATAAAACCGCGTATCGCCAGGGTTCGCACGGATTGCGATCGGCCCCCGGACGCTTTAGAACAGGGGATTGGGACAGACTCTATGGAGCCGGCGTAGCGGGGGTCTGGGGAGCTTCCGCGGGAGTTGGAGGCACCGCCGGGACCGCAGGCGCGGCAGGAGCTTCGGAAGCTCCGGACGATTCGGGCGCCGCCGGGGTCGCCGGAACTTCCCCAGCGCCTGGAGCCGCGGAAGAACCGGGACTCTCTGACGCGGGAGCCGCAGGCGATTCGGATGCGGGCGCGGACGATTCAGAAGCGGGGATTTCTTTCGCCTTCGGTTCCTCCGCGGGTTTTTCCTCGGCTTTCGGCTCTTCTTTATCTTTATCCTTGATTAACTCTTCGAACTTCTTCGTGAGGTTTTTGGCTTTCCAGTCCGGTAGAACATAAACCCAGCCTTCGTGCTGTTGGGTGAATTTGTTGGCGGCTTCATGGGCCAGAAGGATGGCTTCCTTCTTTTTCAGCTCTTCCTCGGTTTCTTCCCGCTTTTCCTTCACGACGGGGGTGGTGTCCGTGAATTTCGCGGAGATCGTGGCGTACGTTTTATTGTCTTTCACCGCCAGCTTGAGCGTATAAACCGTGGAGTTTTTCAGGCGGCAAAGGTAGGAATGGTCGAACGTGAGATTCTCCGCGGATTTCTGGACATCCTCGAACGAAAGCGAGGACAGCGCGTTGAACACCTGCTTGTAGTCGGTGTCCTTGGCGACTTTGCCGTCCGGAATGTCCTCCAGAACGGGCTGGTTGTTTTCATCCGCCTTGATGGAATAAGTGCGATCCGTGGAAATCACCGAAACGCGAGCGATATCGGAGGAGGGAACGTTCAGAATTTCCTTCTGCGTGTAATCCAGCGCGCCCGTCCGGATCCACGGCACATCCAGACACAGATACACATCGTCGGAATTCATCAGGCGAACGTACGTGCCCCCGCTCTGGGCGTCCCGCTTCCCAATGACTATCCCGGCAATGGGCTTCTGGTCTTTGTCGAGAAACTGGATGATATGCTTGGCCTTCTCCTCCGTCACTTCCAGGTCGGCGTGATTGTCCTTGTTAGAGGTCCTTTTTTCCGAGGCCTGAATGTCGAGAACCTTCGTAATCAGATCGTTGATCTCCTTCGCCGACGCCGGATAATCGTCTTTGCCCGAAAGCACAAATCCCCCGCCGGAACGCGTGAACTTCACCGCATTCTCGCCTGTCCCCAGCACAATCTGGTGGATCGTATCGGGATTGATGCCCTGAATGAGATTCGACGGCGAGGCGGCGGTGTTCTGCGACGGTTTCATCAGACGGGACTGAAGCGCCGTCAAAAATACCAGGACCGCGGCGATCAAAGCCAGGATGGACAACTTCTTATCACTCATGGAAACAACTCCTCATCACGTGAAACGCTATGGGATTATCGATTGTCTGGATGTCGGCTGCCTTACGAATCGCTTGTATGACTGATATAATGCCGCTTCCGGGCGCTGCGGCGGATGCCCAGGATCACCGCCACCACCAGAATGAACAGCGGAACCGCCAGCGTGTTCAGATTTTCCAGCTTCTGACCCAGCGCGTCGATGCCCTGCAGCTTGGCCATTTGCACCCGCCGAAGCTCGGTCTGCTTCTCCCGGATTTTCTGCTCGAGGTCCTTTTTCTTCTGGAGGAATTCCGCCCCCAATACCACCGTGTCGCCCTTGGTGTTTTCCACGATGTCGTTCAGTTCCTTCTGGAAATCCTCGATATCCTTGTTAATCGCCTCGATTTTGGCGGAGGTGTCCTTTTCCGCCTCGGCTTCGATCCGGTCCACGACGGTGAAGGGTCGGGTAAAACTGCCGCGGGAGCGGATCGAAATCAGGTCGCTCGAACCGCTCAGATCGTCAATCGCGTTGAAAACCATCGCCGCATTATCGCCCACCGGCGCAGAACCGAAAATGGTCTTCTGGTAGGCGACCATATCCGTGATGAAATCCACATCGGCGAAAACCACCACCGCGCAGTCGCTCTTCGCTTCCGCCAGACCGTCGATGTGTTTGGGCTTCGTTTCCTGTTCCTTGTCTTTTTCCTTGCCGGCATCCGGCGTGTCCGCGGACTTCTTCTTGTCGGCGTCGGATTTTTCCTCGACGTCAATGCCGCCGGGAAACGCGGATTTGAATTTTCCCGTGAGACGGTACGCCATGTGGACGGGCTGGGTTCCATCCTTAAACCGGCTCCAGAGCGTACCCGGATTCATCATCATCAGTTCGAAGGGACTTTCCGGGGACCAGGCGTTGCCGCGATTGGTCGTGCTCAGAAGCGGCGTGATCGTGATGGCCGTTTTCTCCGCCCCCTCTGCCGCCAGGGGCTTCAGCACGCCGGGAAAGAGAAGCCGAACCTTGCCCAGATCGGCTGTCAGTGCTACCTCCTTGCTGAAGCAGTCATCGGTCAGGTCCATAAACCCGATGATTTTCTGGGGCCTCTGGTCCGGCGTGGGCTGCGCCATCAGAGCCAGCGACCGGTCGCCCGCAAAGGTGTTTTCCGGCATTTCCAGCCCCCACGTCTTGAGCAGCTTGTTCAGGTCCGAATGGCTGGACTGCGCGCCACCGTACATCATCTGCTGACGGCTGTTCTGGGCGTTGTCCACAATCGAGTGCGGATCGACAAAAACTATTGTCCGCCCCCCGTGCAAAACATACTGATCGATCGCGAAAAGGGTCTTCTCCTCGAGGTTCTTCGGATGAATCACCATCAGGAGATCGACCTCGTCGGTTTTGATTTCCTGGGTGTCGGTCTCGATTTTCTTGACTTCATACTGCTGCTCGAGCTGCTGCACAATGTTCCACGACGGCTGAGGCTGCTGCCCCTGCATCCGCATCATCTGCGCCATGTACCCGGAAACGTCTTCCCCCATCACGGGCAGCGAACTGAGAATCCCGATGCGCTTCTTTTGCCGCGTGATCGCCGTGTCGATCAGGTAGCTGATGTCGTATTCGACGAAATTCTGGCGGTTGGGATCGAAGAATGGGATGGTCTTGGTGACACCGAATTCGGTCTGGAGTATCAGGCCGAAAAAGAAATTCTCCTCCTCCGAGATCGGAAAACGCTTCAGCCCGTAACGCATCGCCTCGTTTTCCTCGTCGGAGTAGGGCCGCGGGTCGATCACCTGAAGCGCCACGTTCCCCCCCGACTGCGACTGGTACTCCTCCAGCAGCGCTTTGACAAACTGGTAGTAATTATTGAAAAAACGGATCTGGTCCGGACCCTTCAGGGACGCCGTTTTCGCATAATACAGCTTCAGCGTCAAGGGCTGGTTGAGCTTGCCGAGAATGGCTTTGGTCCCGTCGGATAGCGTGTAGAGCTTTTTCTCCGTGATGTCCCATCGCCACGAACGACCCACATTCTGGGTGATGGCGATCGCGCAAAACAGAATCACGCCGATCAGGAGAACCGCGATTAGGGCTCGAATGGTACGATTCATCAGGCAGCCTTCCTTTCCTGAAGCATAACGGCACAGGCGCTGACCCAGCCGATGATTAAAAAGACGAAAAAGGATACGTCCGTAAATTCCAGCACGCCCCGCCGGATCGATTCGAAGTGCGATTCAAAACTCATCTTCTCCAGGGCCCCAAGCATCCCTGCCGGCAGAAAACTGGACAGATAATTCAGCGTGGACGGAAGCCCCAGCCGTTCAAAAACCGCGCACGCCACCACCGCGAGAATAAAACTGATGACCTGGTTCTTGCTGAGTACCGAAAAAAAGCATCCGATCGCCAGGTAGCTGCCGGCCATCAGGAAACTGCCCAGATACCCCGTGAAGATCAGCCCCCCGTCCGGATCCCCCAGCCAGCACACCGTCAGAACCAGCGGAAACGTCAGAGCCAGCGCAATGCCCAGGAAAAACCACGCGGCAAAAAATTTGCCCAGCACCGCCTGCGTCGGCGTAATCGGAAGCGTCAGAAGCAGCTCGATCGAGCCCGACTTCCGCTCCTCCGCCCACAGACGCATCGCCACCGAAGGCACCAGAAACACAAACAGCAAAGGCAGATTGCTGAAAAATGCGTTCAGATCCGCCTGCCGAAACTGGTAAAAACCGTTCTTGAACGTCAGATGCCCCGCGAAAAACAAAAAAATCACGAGGAAAACATAGGCTACCGGCGTGGCGAAGTAGCCCCTCAGTTCGCGCTTACAGACCGTCCAGAAACCGTTCATCGTATAAACCTCCAGTATCAGGCGGATTTACGGGTGGTAATTTTTCG
The DNA here is from genome assembly GCA_964582655.1 of uncultured Pirellulales bacterium. Taxonomy (GTDB): domain Bacteria; phylum Planctomycetota; class Phycisphaerae; order Sedimentisphaerales; family SM23-30; genus CAZOTP01. Next base: position 5,584 of record CAZOTP010000131.1, read on the forward strand.
GAACACTTCGTCGAGCGTCAGCTTGTGCTTGTCCTTCAGCTCCGCCGGCGTGGAATCGGCTAGTATCTTCCCGCGGGCGACGATGATGCAGCGATTGCAGACCGCTTCGACCTCTTCCAGAATATGCGTCGAGATGACAATGCACTTGTTGGCCGCCATCTTTTTGATGAGTTGCCGGACCTCGTGCTTCTGATTGGGGTCCAGCCCGTCGGTGGGCTCGTCGAGTATTAGAACCGGCGGATCGTGCAGTATCGCCTGCGCGAACCCCACCCGGCGCTTGTATCCCTTGGACAGCGTCTCGATGGTCTGATGATACACCGATTCGACCGAACACGCCGTCACCACCCGGTCGATCGCCTCCTTCCGGGCGGCCCCGACGATCTGCCGGGCGTCGCAGATGAAATGCAGAAACGATCCGACCGTCATTTCGCCGTACGCCGGCGCGTTTTCCGCAAGATAACCGATCGACTTCTGAACCAGAATCCGCTCCCGGACCACATCATGCCCGCACACATACGCCGTCCCTGCGTCGGGTTCCAGAAATCCGACGATCATTTTCATCGCCGTGCTTTTTCCCGCCCCGTTGGGACCCAGAAATCCCATCACATCGCCCTTCTTGACTTCAAAACTGATGTCATCCACGGCGATCAGGGGACCGAAACTGCGCTTGAGGTTTTTCACACTGATCATGGTTTACTCCGCGTTCACTCTTCCACACCGGGTTTTGTAACTCACAAGCCGTTGTGCGGCATATAGTTGCGTCGGCAGCAAAAGGCTCTCTCGCCCGGCGCCGCCAGCGTAATCAGAACATTATGAGGATTCTCCCTCCCCGGTCAATACACATTTTGCGGAAAAAATTGTAAGCCTTCTGAGGCTCGATGAAAAAATCGCTTCCCTCCTTTCCAGGTTTCATTTGACAAAATATCGGCTGCAGAGGAATTTAGGAAAGCCAAGCACTGGGCATTCTTGGCATGGAAATACAGGATCAGGAGAAACAAATGTCTGCATGGAAATGCATGCTGGAGATGGGGCCGGACCGGGAAGTGCGCCGGGGAAACAAGGAAGAGCTCGCCCGGGCGGTCGGACGCGGGGCGGATTTGCGCGTCCGCACGGAGTTCTGGCACAACGAACACATCGATACCCTGTCCCCCAACCATGAAAAAGTGGAAGAGGTCGCCGAATTCCGCGTCACCTATCTGCTCGAACATCGTTGGGCGGCCGGAATCATGACGCTCCGACAGCCCGTCAGTCTCCCCGATTCCTTCGGCCCCCGCTCCTCCATGTCCTTTTTCGTGTACAACCAGGACGGCTCCCAGGGCGTTGCCAGGCCCTACCTCGATGGCAAACCCGCACTCGATACCTTCGGACCCACCCCCATGCGGGATTACAACCACACCGACATGCCCAAATATCATCTGCAGGACGTCTGGGATGAGGGAACCAACGGCCCCAGCCGAAACTTCATCTACGACTTCGATGTCTATCAGTATTTCGTCCGTGACGACTGGCGGGAAGTGCTTTCACACGATGGCGACGGCTCCGTGACCGCCGGCAGCGTGGACGAACTGGCGAAGGCATTTAACGCCGGATGCGAGATCAAGGCGGGCATCTCGAGGCTCTGCTCGGACCTCAGCGATGGCTTCGGCCCTTCGGTGCCCCATGAGGTCTTCGTGCACGTGGGGTCGGGGTATTATTACACCGACCAGAAGCTCTTCATCGCGGGAACCCATCCCCTGGTCCGGGTAAAGCCGGCGATCCCGCTGCTCTATGGCAGCCGAAACTGGGACTTCGGCTGGCTCCTTCTGCGCACCCACGGCGCGTGCGACCAGCGCATCTACAATCCCTACACCCTCCGATGCCGAGATACCCAGCGCCGACTGGCCGTCCGATGGTTTGTGCGGTAATTGATTCTTCTCACGAAAACACACCGATTTCCCCTTTAGACAATAAATCGTGACAGATAAGGCAGAAAAAAGAGTTACTGCCGTACATGATAAAAAAATCGAGTTTCCTGGTATTCTTAGCTCCAGCGGCTTCGATCCTGAATAAAAAATGCGAAGGTTTAGAATGATTTCGATGAAAATAATTTTGGGGGTGTTTTCCGATATTGCCTTGGTGTCATTTTTTCGCGTCTTCGGAAGGCCTTTGCCAGCCGATCTGCTCCTGAAAATCCCACGGCCAGAGCGATATGACTGACTGGCAGAGAAGTATGACGCAGAAGGTGTTTGGCCCTGGCAAGTCGGCATCGCTCCAATTCCTTTCCAATCGAATACCCCAACACCTGCTGAAACCGCCTCTCCAGCGTTCGCCGTGTTATCGGCAGCCGCTGCACCAGTTCGCCAACTGTAAAATTTCGATACCCATGGTTCCAGATGATTTTCACGGCCTGCGCCACCGCCGCATCCTGGTGCGCCTCGGTCGGCATGGAAGAGGCAGCGCCTTCCTCATTTACGATTATTGGGGGTATGGCGTGGGCCAGGAACTCCATTGCGCACGCGGACAAAACAAGACTGTTTCCCGGATTTTTATCCAGCAAACGATGAATTCTCTGATGAATAGCCAATAACTCCCCTGGATCCTCTACATTCACAATCGGCGAACTTGTCCTCAGGATACCGCGCTGGTTTAGCCAATACAGATATTCGCCATTCATGCTGATCCAGTGTTCCTTCCAGCCCGTCTGCGGATCGGGCCGATAGCGGTGCCATATGCCCGGGAATAAAATGACAGCCTGGCCGCTTTCAACCGGCAGAGTTCCCGTTGCCGCCGATTCAAATATCCCTCGTCCTTCCGAGATCATCACAATCTGGTATTCCGGCAATGTTCTTCCGGTTCTCCACTGAAAATGATACAGAGCGGGGTGTTGTTCGGGGGGATAAACCGATCCGGGTTCGACCGTAGCACATCCCAATCCGGTTAAATACAATCCCCAATCCATATTTATCTTTTGAATCGGCAGATATTCAAAATAATTGGAATTGTTTTGCGACATATATAAACGCTCATAACTGCATGATATATAAACTTATATATTAAATGTATCAAATTCATTCGCATTTGTAAATCTTTATTATGCGACAAATTCGTTCTGTCGCAATAAGACAATTAATTGACGCAAAAGTTTCTTATCAAAACCCGGTTTTTTCGCTATTCTATAAAAAATATTCATTCCAAGCCTGCAGAAGTAACTCTAGATAGTAAGAGGCGCTGATATGAATTCACGTGAACGGGTCCTAAACGCATTC
>CAZOTP010000132.1:0-8803 GCA_964582655.1 uncultured Pirellulales bacterium
GCGATTCAGAAGGCAACCGAAGCGCTCCGCGGGAAAAAATCCTGAGCCGGAAGGGATTTGAAAACATACAAAAAGCCCCCTGCTTCGGGGGCTTTTTTTCGCGCAATCCGGAATGTCCCGTTCCGGCGGGGTTTCCCGCGCCGGGAGTTTCTCAAATCAGCTTGGTGATTCCGGGCATGGCGACCGGATCCATCGGATGCGGGCCGAATTCGTACGCGGCCGGGGTGTAATCCAGTTTGGAAGCCTTCAGAACCCAGTCGTATTTCACCCGCAGGCCGGTATAAGCGCTCATCCGGCCCATGATCGCCGTCAGCGTGCTTTCGGTTACCTGCTTTCCTTCGTTCAGCCCCTTGCCATTGCGGATGCTGTCCAGCAAATCCGCATGTTCCTGCACGTAGGGATTGATTTCTTCCTTCAGCAGATACTCTTTGGAGCCGAGCATTTCCCCGTCTTTGGGTTCGGCGGTTCCCTTGGTGCCCACAAGCACTTCGGAGTTGCGGTGATCGCAGCCTTTGGTCTGCCGGCACATGCTGAGAACCTTCGCGCCGTTGGCGTATTCGTATTCCACGGCAAAATGGTCCCATCCGTTGCCATACTGCGGCTCCACGCGGACCTGCCGGCCTCCCATGCCCATGCATCGGACGGGCGGGCCGCCAAATGCCCAGTTCATGATGTCCAGATTATGCACATGCTGTTCGACGATGTGATCACCGGACATCCAGACGGTGAAAAGCCAGTTTCGAATCTGCCATTCCATCTCGGAATACTCGCCCTTCTGGTATTTTTCCCAGTTCTCCGCAGCCCGTTCCACCCAGAGATCATCCGTATTCCAGTAGCACTGGCCGGCGACCAGATCGCCGATCTGGCCATTGTGGATGCGCTCGATAATCTGCTGATATTGGGGATTGTGTCTTCGCTGGGTGCCGGCGACAACGCTGAGTTTTTTCTGCACGGACAGCTCGGAGGCGGCGAACATTTTCCGGATGCCGGCGGGATCGACGGCAACAGGTTTTTCCATGAACACATGTTTTCCCGCCGCGACGGCCGCTTCGAAATGAGCCGGCCGGAAATGGGGCGGCGCCGCCAGGATGACCATATCCACATCGCAGGCGAGGACCTTCTGGCAGGCGTCAAAGCCGGAAAACATCCTATCCGGCGTCACTTTGACCAGATCTTCGAATTTTTTATCCGGCAGTTTTTCGGCCAGTTTGGTTTTCAGATTTTTCAGGCTTTTTTCCATGGATTCCGGAAAGAGATCTCCCATCGCCGCCAGTTCCAGCCGCTCTCCCTTCGCGGCGACAAAGCAGTCCGCCATCGCGCCGGTGCCCCGGCCTCCGGTTCCGATAAAACCGACACGAATCGTATCGTCTCCTCCGGCGAAGGCCCGGCTGGAGCCGGCAAACATCGCCGCCAGCGAAACCGCCGAGGACGTTTTGAGAAAATCCCTGCGATTGAAAGTATGATGTTGTTTCATCTGCAAACTGCCTTTCCATGTTCCTGTCGATAATTAAAACGCATCGCACTGCCGATAGGCATCGATGACCGCCTGTTCGCCTTCAGCGCCTTTTTTGCTGCTGCCGTGTTCCATGCCAAGCACTCCCCGATAGCCTTTCTCATGGAGAAATTTGAACACGTTTTTAAAATTGATTTCCCCCGTTCCGGGTTCTTTGCGGCCGGGATTGTCGCCCAAGTGAAAATAGGCGATTTCGGACCACGCTTCGTCGATGTTGGGAATCAGATTCCCCTCGGTAATCTGCTGATGATAAATGTCGTTGAGAATCTTGCAGGACGGGCTGTTGACCGCCCGGCAGATCTGATACGCCTGGGGGATTTTCCGGAGGAACATGCCCGGATGGTTCTTCCAGTTGTTCAGCGGTTCGAGAACCATAATCAGGCCTTCCGGCTCGAAAACTTCGGCGCAATACTTGAGATTTTCAATCGCGTTGGCCGTCTGGTAATCCCATTCCATGCCCACGTCGTAGCGTCCGGGCACCACGGTGCACCATTTGGCATTGACCCGCTTGGCAACCTCCACGGCTTTTTTCAATTGATTAACAAGCATCTGACGCATCTCAGAGGTGTTTTTCACGAACGTCGGCTCTTTGAAGTCGCAGCAGGCGGTGAATACCCCCATCGTCAGGCCCAGTTTCTCCATTTCGCCTGCGATTTTCTTCTGATCCTCCACGCTCCGGCCCATCATGCCGTTGTCTTCCAAAGCCCGGAAACCCTGGTCGGCGATAAAACGAAGCTGTTCGATAAAATTGTCCTTGCCGCCGCCAAGGGTTTCAAACTGATTGAAATGCGGAGCATAGTTGAGCCGAAACGGTGTTGCCGTGCTTTTCGAAACCGCCTCCGCTGCGATTGTCTTTTTCCCTGCCATTCCCATGGCCGCCGCCCCTGCCGCCGCCGTCAGAAAACCTCTTCGATCCATTGCCGCGTCCTCCAGGTTCGCATTATCCCCCGCTGGCTTTATGCTAGTTCTATCATACCCCCCGCAGGGATATTGTCAAACTTTAAAATAGTCGGACCGGAGACGGCCCCCCGGATGCGGATTTCATCTTGACGGAACCGGTATATCGTGACGATCGAATTGCCGTTCAAATCAGCTTGGTAATTCCCGGCATCGCGACCGGTTCGACGGGTAGCGGGCCGAACTCGTAGGGAGGCGGTGTCAGATCAAGCTTGGTATTCCATCCACTGCCGGTTACACGCCGGGCATAAAATCATCGCACTGTCGATAGGCTTCGATGACGTTCCATTCGCCGGCGGCGCCATCTTCACGGCTGCCGTGTTCCATGCCCACGTCGTAGCGGCCGGGCACCACGGTGCACCATTTGGCATTGACCCGCTTGGCGACCTCCACGGCCTGTTTCATCTGATCGACAAGCATCTGGCGGATTTCGGGTGTGTCTTTGACGAACGAAGGTTCCTCAAAAGCGCCGCATGCCGTGAACACCCCCCTCGTCAAGCCCAGTTTCTCCATTTCGCCTGCGATTTTCTTCTGATCCTCCACACCTTGCACGATTCCGGATCAGAATTAAGAATTTTGACAGGCCGGCCCCCCCCTTTTATAATGCCCTGCGGCCGGAGAACGCCGTAAAACGATGAAACCGCTGAACACAACCGGAATTCTGTACGCCTTCCCCATTTTTATCGGCGCATTTCTTCTATTTCAGGTCCAGCCCCTGATGGGCAAATTCATCCTCCCCTGGTTTGGCGGATCCGCCGATGTCTGGACGGCGTGCATGGTCTTTTTTCAGGTGCTGCTGCTGGGCGGATACCTCTATGCCCATCTGAGCCGGCTCCTGCTCCCTCCCAAAATGCAGAGAATCCTTCATCTTCTCCTGCTGGCCGGCGCGGTCGCGGCCCTGCCGATTCTCCCGGCCGCCTCCTCCCGCCCCCAGACCATCGATCATCCTTCCCTTCAAATCCTGCTCCTGCTGGCCCGCTCCGTGGGACTTCCCTTTTTTGTCCTGGCTTCCACAGGCCCGCTGCTCCAGCACTGGTTCAGCCGCTCCCATCCGGATGCGTCGCCCTATTGGCTCTACGCCCTATCCAACGCCGCGTCGCTGCTTGCCCTGATCAGTTATCCCTTCGTATTTGAACCGCTCCTGAGCCGGGCAGCCATTGCATGGATATGGTCGGTCATTCTGATCGGGTTTGCCGTATTCTGCGGAATTTGCGCCGTCGCGTCCCTCCGCCGGGACGGCTTGAATCCTTCGCCTGGATTCTGCAACCCCGAATCCGCCGGCGGCGATTGCCCCCTGTCGATTGCGGCGCTGCCGTGCTGGATTGCTTTGCCCGCCGTCGCTTCCGTGGAGCTGCTGGCGGTAACCGCCAAGATCACGCAGGACATCGCCCCGGTGCCGTTCCTGTGGATTCTTCCCCTGATGCTCTACCTGCTTTCGTTTATCCTCTGCTTCCAGAGCGAACGGCTGTACTTCCGTCCCCTGTGGGTGAGCCTGTTTCTGCTGGGCCTGATCGCCATGGGCGGGGCGAAATACTACAGCAGCCGGATTTCCGATCTGGCCCAGATCGGCGTGTATCTGACCGCCCTGTTCGCCTGCTGCATGGTCTGCCACGGGGAATTGTACCGGCTTCGGCCGCCGCCGGTAAAATTGACGCACTACTATCTGATGATCGCCGCGGGAGGAGCGCTGGGAGGAATTTTCGTGGGCGGAATTGCGCCCCGGATTTTCAACACCTATCTGGAACTTCCGTTGGGAATGCTCGCCTGCTGCCTGCTGGTCTTTTGGCTGGACAAACGCCCGGCGTTCACCCGCCGGCCCTGGCGGCGTTGGTTCTGGATTGCCGCCATTAGTCTGGCCGGATGCGCCGCGATTCTGCTGGAAAACTCCCCCGCGCCCGGTCGTGGAATTCCCGTCCTGCAGAGGCGGAATTTTTTCGGCGTTCTCACCCTCTGGGAGCGAAACCCCAACGATCCGGACAGACGCCACTGGCTGATCCAGCATGGCACCACCTTTCACGGCATGCAATTCACAGACCCGCAGAAACAACGCTGGCCCACGGCGTATTACGGCCCGCAAAGCGGAGCCGGACTGGCCCTGAAATGCCTTCCGAAACAATCGCATCGCCGGATCGGCGTGGTCGGGCTGGGCGCAGGAACGCTGGCGGCGTATGCCAAACCGCACGATCTCCTCTGCTTTTACGAAATCAATCCGGCCGTCCAGGAACTGGCGCAAACCCGTTTCTCTTACCTCTCCCAGTGTCCGGGGGAGGTTCAAATTGTCATGGGGGACGCCAGGCTCTCGCTGGAACGGCAGGCCCCGCAGCAGTACGACATTCTCCTCCTGGACGCATTCTCCAGCGATGCGATTCCCGTTCACCTGCTGACGGTGGAGGCGTTCGAAACGTACCTTCGTCACCTCCGTCCCGACGGCGTGCTGGCCTTTCACGTTTCCAACATGAACCTCGACCTGCCCCGCGTGGTGCAGCGGATCGCCCGGCATGTTCGGATGCCCTCCCTGTTCATCCACTCCGCCGGCAGTTCCAAACAGGGAACCCTCTCCTCCAAATGGATTCTCCTGTCCCGAAACCGCGAATTTCTGGACCGGAAAGAGCTTCTCGATGCCGCCGAGCCTGACGGGGACCGCATTCCCCCCACCGATCTCTGGACCGACGATCACATCAATCTGCTCCAGATTTTCCATTTCCGGTCCAACTAAACCGGATTTGCCCTGTCCTTGAAAATGCGCCGGGACGGAATCCGGGATGGCCGGATAAACCGCGTTCCCGCCGCCGGGAAAGGCGTTGAAAGCCCGCCCAAAAACCGGTAGCATGGAAATTCGGAAAAATGACCGAGCACAAATTCCGGAATCGAGGTGTGCGATGATATCGAAACCCGTTTGCCTGGTTACTCTGATGGCCGGACTCGTTCTAGGATTATGGGATGGGATTGCTACAGCCGAAGGAAATCCCGACACCGCCCTGTTTTCCGCCGAATTCTTCAAACTCTGCGACCTGGCCTGCGAGGAACTCCCCAAAGAAAATCTGCATAAGGCCAAATACGCCTTTTTCCGGGAATCCTACGCCGTGCGGGCCCTGGCCGTCGCCTATGACATGACGGGAGACGAACAATATCTGAACGTCTGCAAACAGTGGTCCGATCGCATGGCCGCCATGCAGAAACAGATGGATCCCCAGGGCGCCTATTACATGAACTATCACCGAAAACCCGGGGAAAAAAAGGGCCAGTGGTACGTCGCCGATAGCGCGTGCATCGGTCTGGCCGTCCTGACCACCGCCATTCGCTGCAATGAGGAAAAGGAATACCGGAAATACCTGGATTCCGTGGAATCGTTTGCCCGTCTGGTCATGACAAACTACGTGGATTCCTCCGGAGGAATCCGCAACGGGTTATGGGAGAAATTTGACGGCCCGTGGTGGTGCAGCACAGGCTCTTTTGGCTCCCTCACCTTCCTCTTGTATGGCCAGACGGGAAAAGAGGAATATCTCAAAGTCGGACAAAACGCGCTCGACTGGCTGAACCAGGAAGATTTTCGCTCCACCCAGCCCTATCCGCTTACGGAAATGGGACCGAGCATGATTATGTATTATTTTGAAACGCACGCCACCGCCTGGCCCTATCTCCAAAAAGCCTCCCCGCGACAGATCAAATCCGCGAACCAGATGGATCTCGCTCTGGACTGGCTGGCGCAGCATCAGGAAGGACGCGGAGGAAAGAATGAACGGGGATATCATGATCACTGGGGCTGCAAAATGGCCGGAACCCCTTTCCTCATGAACGTCTATTCCTGGCATGTGCCGGATGGTTTCAAAATTCGAAACGCCGCCGATCAGGAATTGAAATTTGTCCTTCCCAAATTAGTTGAAACAAGCGACGATCCGAACCGACTGAAGCAATTGATGGCTTTTGCCATGTTCTCGCTGGCCCAGCGGCTTTCTCCGGGAGCGATCTACCGAACCAGTTTTCGGACTTCCGCCGCAGTGAATTAATTGATTCTGGAGCACAATTCATGAAACCGTATCTCTCCTTGCCGGTGGTGAGTATCCTTTTTCTGTCGATCCTTTCCGCGCCCTTCGCGCATGGAGGCGAATCCTGGACCACGGACCGGCCCTATCGCATAGCGGTGGATCTGGATCCGGCGGCGATTCCCGCCGGGGAGCAGATTCCGTTCTCCGTCGAAGTTGACTTCGAAAAACTCCTTCGGCAGGCGGGAGTGAACGAAGCCTTCGATCCCCGTTCCATCGCCGTGACGGACTCTTCGCAGAAAACGATCGAATCCGTCTCGGATGAGAATTTCCACAAAGGTGCCGCCGGCAAGGTAAGCTGGATGTTACCCGACGGGAAGACCGCCCGGTATTACATCTATTTCAACACCGTGTCCGGAAAACAATACAAACGGGAGTACATCCCGATCATCGGGATCGGGGATAATTTTCATTACAACCGAGACGATGGAGCCGAGCCGCTGAACGCCGGGCTGACTGTCCGGCCCGCCTCTGCCGATTTCGACGGCGACGGAAACATGGACCTGCTCTCGCCCATCATTTATTACAACACCTTCGGGCAGCCGCCGTTCTCCCTCTATTTCTGGCGGAATATCGGCGCCAATGAAAAACCGGTTTACGACGATTTTGTGCGCCTCTATGATACCGACGGAAATCAGATTCGCTGCCACTACTCCGGTCAGGGCTATGGCCCGATTGCCGTTGCGGACTGGAGCGGCGACGGCCTGCCGGACCTGATTACCGAATCCTTTTACTATCGAAACACCGGCAAACTCAATCCCGCCGGCGGGATCCTCTTCGCCAAAGACGGCGAACTTCCCCCCGAGGAACAGAAGGGAGATCTTCGAATCCTCAGTTACACCGACCATGACGGCGACGGCGTCAGCGATCTGTTTTACACCCTGCTGGCCGTCCACTACAACTACGAAGGTCCCCCGCCCAAAAACTTCGTGTACACCACCCTCTACCGCCGCGCCAATCAGGCCAAAGCCGGGGAAAAACCGGTCTTCGCCAAACTCATGGAACCCATCCCGCTGGATGGAAATCTCAACATCGTGAACCATTACATCACCAGCTTCTATGACATCGACGGCGACGGCGATCTGGACCTGACCGGCTGTTCCATGCCCCTCGACCGCATCCCCGCCCATACCAAAAACTGCTATTGGCTCAACACCGCCCCCAAGGGCAAACCTCCGGTCTATGGCCCACAGCGGATTCTGCCCGATTTTGAAAGCCTGCCCGACTCCCCCGCCGCCGACCGCTTCGGATTTACTCCCGTGGACAACGCCGCCTATCAGGGTCTCTTCGCCGAAGAGCATGACTGCATCCGCTATTTGCAGGCGGACCAAAAGCAGCCCCCCGGCGCAATTCCCGCCTGGTCCTATCGGGATCGCGGCCTGATCTGCCAGCGGAACGCACGCTGCGCCGTCGGGGCGTTTTCCGGCGTGGAGGTCTGCGACTGGGAAAACGATGGCGACTGGGATTTCATCTCCGGCGATGAGGCGGGCTACATCTGGCTGATTCACAACATCGGCACGAATCGGAGGCCTGTGTTTGAAAATCCCGTCCTCCTCCAGGCGGACTTCCGGCCCATGCGGATTGAACGCTGGTACTACATCCAGGATGAAAATCCGGAATACTTTCTCGGCCAGACCAAGCCCCAGTGCGTCGATTGGGACTCCGACGGCGATCTGGATATTATCACCGCCAACAATACGGATCGAATGGTCTATTTCGAAAACATCGGGACACGCCAAACCCCGCGATTCGCCGCCGGCGTAACCCTTCGTGTGGGACTGGATGAAGGCCCCTGGGCGCTCCGCTGCCGGCCCGGCATCGCCGATTTCGATGGCGACGGACATCCCGATCTCGTCACCCTTTCCAAACACGCCTATCTGTGCTTATACCGGCAGGACCCGGCCGCCGGCATCCGCCAGCTCATGCCAGGCGCCCCCCTGTGCTACACCGATGGCAAACCGATTCGAAACTGGAACATGACCGCGCCCGGCGCCCCGCTGGCCCTGGCTTCCCTGATGTCCGATTACAAGCAGGCTCCCCGCAGCCTCACCCAGTTCGAAACCTGCGACTGGGATAACGACGGCGATTTCGATATCCTCTCCACCCTGGGCGAATCCTACGAAAAAGAACCCGCCCTCTGGGAAAACGCGGGGACCCAAACGCAGCCGGTCTTTAAGGAACCCGTGCCCCTTCGCTGCTGGGGACAGAAAATCATGCTCTGTCGCCATGAGCAGACCTACGCCGCCGTCGACTGGTTCGGTTCCGGAAAACCCGACCTTGTCTGCGGCGC
>CAZOTP010000133.1:0-2166 GCA_964582655.1 uncultured Pirellulales bacterium
TTGACCCCTCCTAAAGTACCCCTCCAACGCTCCTTTTGCAACCGCCTTTTCCCCCCTTCCACCCACAAATATCGTCATGCCGAGGCCACAGGGTGGGTCTTGCTCTACCAATTGCCTTTCACACCTTATTTTTGCTTTTCTGAATTCATTTTTTAAAAATTTTAACAACATTTTTCACAGGCCATAAGTTATATACCGTCTCTATTGCTTAAGATGACAGCGCTGGATTATGCGACAACGCTGGAGGAAGTGGATCCGGAGAAAATCGCGGTATGCGGTTTATCAACTGGCGGGCATCTGGCGATGAACCTGCTGGCGCTGGATGAATGCGTCAAAGCGGGCGTAATCGGGTGCATCTTAAGCAGTTGGAATCATTATCAGCGGCGGATTGGGGTTCGCATGCCGCCGGGGTGCGACTGCGGAATCACGGGTCAGTTCGCCAATCGTCTGGAGCAGTGCGACTGGGCGGCGTTGGCGGCGGGCAAACCGGTGCAATTTCAACACGGGCTGAAGGACTTCTGTTATTGTCCCGGGGCCTCGGAGAAGGACATTAATTTCACATGGTCCGCCGGTGTGATGCCCATTGAGGAATATCAGATATTGTATGGGGAAGTGGAGCGGGCCTATCAGTTGGCAGGGCAGCCGCTGAATGTGATAACGTATATTCACTTGAGGGGACATCAGGTTGACAACCCGGCGGCATTCCAGTGGCTCAACTCCGCTTTTCCCGGTTTTCCCTGAACGCAAGGGGAAGCCAAGCCGCCCGAACAGTCCTTCCCTCAGCGCAAGTGGTTTATAGAAAAAATGTTACAATTCATGGCCTGCATCCGCTTGAATTCCTGTTGTGAACGTTTCCCGTTTCTGTTATCCTATAGGGGAAGTGCGGTGTGGATAAACAATTGAAACTCTTATTCCTGCTTCAACAAACGCCGAAACGGTAAATGGATACTCTTGCTGAATCGAACCTATGAACATTGATTCCAATCCCAATACGAATACCCCGCAGGAAGAAGGGGAAATTCCCTCCGTAGAGCCGAAGTGGATGACCCTCAAAAAAAAGATCCTCGCGGATATCCAAAGCGGCAAGTACGTCCCCGGCGACATGCTTCCGTCCGAGCATTATTTTCGGAAAAAGATGAACTTGGCCAGAAATACCATTCGGCAGGCCCTGATGGAACTGGAAAAAATGGGAGTGGTTCAGAAAAAATGGGGGCGGGGCACGTTTGTTTGTGAACCGTCTTCCGTTTTGGCTGGGCAAATCCACGATTTCGGCCTGATTTTGCCTTGCGTTCGGGGGGATTTATATCCCTCGCTGATCCAGGGCTTTACCTCCGGAGCCGCCCATTCGCAAAATCAGATTCTGACCTGCGATTCATTCAACAGTGTGGATAAACAGGGAAATCTCATCCTGCAGATGATTGACAAATGCATGGCCGGCGTCGCACTGGTGCCTGGCATCCCCAATACAACACCGGCGTACCAGGTTCGGCAGTTGCAAAATCATGGAATCCCCGTGGTGTTCTGCCACCGACGGGTGGCCGGCGTTTCGGCGCCGCTGCTGACCTGGAACTGGCGGAATGTCGCCCGGATGGCGGCTCAAACCCTGCTCCAATACGGGCATCGCCGGATCGCTTACATTGATGTGTACCGGTACAGCGTTTCGGAAGCCTATGAAGCAGGTCTGCGGGAAGTTCTGCAAGAGAACGGCCTGGAATTAAGGGAATCCGACATCTATTACGGCAATCTGCTCATCGATGACCAAAATCGTTCCGTCGATGAGCAGGAAAAACGGGAGGCCCTGCAACGGATGCTGAATAAACCCGATCCGGTTACCGCCCTGTTTTGCAGCGGTGATTTAATCGCTCAATTCATGTACCACCTGGCCCAGGACATGGGCCTTCGGGTACCACAGGACCTTTCCATCATCGGAGTCGGAGACAAAGTCCGGGATACCATCATCCTCCGGCGATTAACCTCGATTACGATTCACGAATTTAAACTGGGGGAACAAGCGGCAATCCTTCTGCAAAAAATGCGGGATGAAGAGATTCCGATGGATTTCAACGAAAAAATCGAATTCCCACTGTCTCTCTCCAAGGGCCAGAGCGTCGGTCCGCCCGCGGGTGCAGAAGCTCGCCCGCGGGCCGGGCGCGCCGGAAGCGCGCG
>CAZOTP010000133.1:2176-8796 GCA_964582655.1 uncultured Pirellulales bacterium
CACCGGGCATGGGCGGCCACGTGGGCGGCGACGCTTCCCAGGGCCCACCGCGCCCGTCCGCCCCCCGGTTAATAAGCTCCCCCTCTATCCGTTATGGCCTGAAACAAGCCGCACCCGGCCTTCCGGCGCATATTTCCGGAACCCTATTTTCCCCCGCATTCGCCTTTCCATGGATTTCCGTTTTCCGTGGAGGAATCCTTATTCTATCCATGGACTATTTTCGGCGGTTCGAACCAGCGATAGAGAGCCGGCAGAATCAGCAGGGTGGCGGCGGTAGCGGTAAAAAGTCCGCCTACAACGACGGCGGCGAGGGGTCTCTGGACTTCCGAACCGGGTCCGGTTGCCAGCAGCATGGGAACCAGGCCGAAAACCGTGGTCGCGGCGGTCATGAGAATCGGTCGGAGGCGGCGGCGGCAGGCGTCAGAGATCGCCTGATCGAGGGGAAGCCCCTGCTGCCGCAACTGCTGGATGCAGCTGACCAAAACCACGCCGTTCAGGACGACCACGCCGAAGAGAACAATGAATCCGACAGAAGCGGGAACGGAGAGATATTGTCCGCGGGCCAGCAGGAAAAACACGCCGCCGGCGAGCGCAAAGGGCAGGTTGCACAACACCAGCAGCGCCAGCCGGAGGGAACGGAATGTCAGAAACAATAAGAGCAGGATGATTCCGATGACGATCGGCGTGATAATAGCCAATCGCCTCATCGCACGCTGCTGGTTTTCAAACTGGCCTCCCCATTCGAGATAATAGCCCGCAGGGAGCGAGAGGTTTTCGCGAAGCTCCTGTCGGGCTTGCTGCACGAAGCCGCCGATGTCGCGTCCGGTGACATTCAGTTCCACGGCCATTCGCCGCCGGCCGTTTTCACGGCTGATCTGCACGGGGCCTTCTTCCACGCGGATATCCGTCAATTCACTCAGGGGCAGGTGAACGCCCTGCGGACTTTCAATCATGAGGCGGCTGAAGAGGTCCTGGGTCGAACGCTGTTCTTCGGGCAAGCGGACGGCCAGATCGAAAACCCGGTTTTCGCGGTAGAGCTGGCCGGCGGGCTTTCCGCCCAGGGCAATTTCGATTACGCGGAGCACATCGTCGGCATTGACTCCATAGCGGGCAATCGCCTGACGATTCACGCGGATGTTCAGATAGGGCTGGCCGGCGGACACTTCGGCGACGACATCCGCGGCGCCGGGAATTCGGGCAAGAATTCCGGCGATTTGCGCGGTTTTTGTTTTTAGTATTTCCGCATCGTCGCCATAGAGTTTGACGATAACTCCGGCCCGCGTTCCGGCGACGAGTTCATCGATGCGGCACTGAATAGGCTGGCTGAAGCCGAACGCGATTCCGGGAATATCCTTGATGGAATGCCTCATTTTTTCAAGCAGTTCCTCACGGGCAGAGGCGCTGGTCCACTGGTCGGGCGGGGCAAGCTCGCCGACAAACCCCGTCTTATCCACTCCCCGCGCCTCCAGGGCAATGCCGGTTTGTCCCGTTCGGGCGACGACAGTCTTTAATTCCGGGAATGCCATCAGCCGTTTCTGGATGGTATCGATAATGCGCAGCGCGTGGGGCAGGCTGGTGCCGGGGAGCATCTGGACATCCATGTCGAACGCCCCTTCATCCATGATGGGGACAAACTCCGTCCCAAGCAAGGGAATTGCCGTCATCGCGGCGGCGACAATAACGATGGAAAGAACCGCCGCGGCGAGCCGATGCTTCAAAGCCGACAGCAGCAGCGGCTGATAGAGCTTCTTGGCCCATACGACAAGACGGCTTTCTTCTTCACGGCCGGGTCGAAGCAGAAGCGAACACAGGGCGGGCGTTACAAAGATGGACAGAAAAAGCGAAGCGAACAGCGCCAGAACGACGGTGAACGCCAGCGGGGAAAACATTTTGCCTTCCATGCCATGAAGCGTGATGATGGGCACAAAGGTCAATGCGACGATCATCTCGCCGAAAATGCTGGGGCGGCGGACTTCCAGCACCGCCCGGAGGACCACGCTGCGTTTCGAGACATCGGCCGGAGATTCATTGAGGCGCCTCTGTACATTTTCCACCTGAATGATGGCGGCGTCGATAATCATGCCGACGGAAATCGCAAGCCCTCCCAGCGACATAAGATTGGCGTCCAGACGCAGCAGTTTCATGAGCAAAAACGCCAGCAGCAGCGACAGCGGCATCGACAGGATGACAATCAGCGCGCCGCGAGGGCTTCGCAGCAGGAGATATACGACGATGAGGACCAGCGCAGCCCCTTCGGCAAGGGCGCGTTCCACCGTCCGGATGCTTCGACTGACAATATTGGAGCGTTCATAAAACGGCTGAATTCGGATGCCCTCCGGCAGCACGGTTCCTTCGTTGATTTCGCGGACCTTATCGCGGACCTTCGCAATGATTTCCCGGCTGTTCTGCCCCTTGAGCATCAGGACGATGCCGCCTACGATTTCTCCCCGGCCATCCTTCAGCGCAGCGCCCTGCCGGATGGCGTGTCCGGCTTCCACCTTCACCAGATCACTCACCAGCACCGGCACGCCCCCCCGCGTTTTCACGACGATGCGGCCGATATCCTCTTGCTCCTGGATTAATCCGATCCCGCGAATGATGAATTGTTCGGAAAACCGCTCCGCCACGCCGCCGCCGGCGTTGCGGTTGTTGTTTTGAATCGCGTCATAGACCTCCTTCATCGACACCTTGTACGTAAGCAGCTTTTGCGGATCCAGCACCGCCTGATATTGCTTCAGATAGCCGCCAAAAGAGTTGATCTCGCTGATGCCGGGAACCCCCTTGAGCAGCGGGGCGACCACCCAGTCCTGCAGCGTCCGCAGTTCGGTCAGATAGGAAATTCGCTTTGCCTCATCCTCCGGCGCGTTCCCTTCCAGCGTATATTGATAAATTTCACCCATCGCCGTGGCGATCGGCCCCAGTTCCGTATCCACGCCCTCGGGGAATTTTTCCTTCACCGTGGTCAGCCGCTCGAAGACCAGCTGCCGGGCGAAATAAATGTCCGTCTCATCCCGAAAGACCAACGTCACCACCGACAGGCCGTACTTTGTGACGGACCGCATCACGTCCAGACCGGGCAAGCCTCGCATGGCGGTTTCAATCGGCGTGGTGATAAAGGTTTCAATTTCCAGCGGCGAAAGCCCCGGGGCGCTGCTGAGAATTTCCACCTGCGGCCGGGTCACATCCGGAAACGCGTCGATCGGCAGCGACAGGAACCCCAGCGTTCCCAGTCCGGCGATCACCACGGCCAGCAGAACGGCGCCAAGCCGCTGATGCAACGCCCATGTCATGAGTTTTTCCAGCATAGAAATATCCTTGTGTTCGATGGATTTAATGGCCGTGCCCGTGTTCATCGCCGGTGGGCTTTTGGAGCTCGGATTTCAGAAGAAACGCGCCTCGGGCCGCATAGATTTCACCCGCGGCCAACCCGGTCAGAATTTCCGTATGCGTCCGGTCCGATCGTCCGGTTGTCACCCGCCGAAGCTGGAAGCCGTCGCCGGTTTTCACAAACACTGCCGGCGAACCGTCCAGCCGTGTCAGCGCCTCCTGGGGGACCAGAATCTCCGCCGGCTGTGCATCGACCGTAACGCGGCCGGTTACGTATTGCCCGGCCCGCCACAATCCCTGCGGATTGGGGATCACGACGCGAGCCAGCGCGGTGCGGGTTTCTTCCGACATCACCGGAAGCACCAGAGAAATCACGCCGTCACTTTCCAGAGCGGCTCCCGTGGATATCAGGACCGTTTGCCCCGCCTGAATCGAGGGAAGGTCCTTTGGCGAAACATGGAGATTGACCCACACGGAACTCAAATCCGCCAGGGTAAAGCAGTCCCGGTCCGCCTGCAGCACTTCGCCCAGCACGATATGCTTTTCCAAAATTGTCCCCTCGATCGGCGCTGTGATTTCATACCGCGTGAACGATGCATGAGGCTGGGCGGGAAGCTCCTTCAAATACGATTCCGAGAATCCCAACGTATGCAGTTTTTGCTCGGCGGTTCGGCATTCAATCTTCGTCTCGGCCAGGCTCCGTTTGGCGTCCAGATATTCCTGCTGGGCGGAAATTTTCTTCTCCCAGAGCGATTCCTCCCGGACAAAAGCCGCTTCCGCGAGGGCCAGCCGTTCCATCGCCGCCAGATATGCGGCCTTCAAATCCGCCAGTTCCCGGCTGTCGATAACCGCCAGAATTTCACCGGCTTTCACGAAATCGCCGACGTTCTTATAGACCTCGCGAACAATTCCCGGCGTGCGGGGGACAAGATGCGCTACGCGGTCGGCGTTGAGGGCGATCTCACCCGGCAGATCAACAGCCAGCGATAATGTGCCCGGTCCGGCGGCGGCGGTCACTACGCCATGCTCCCGCAAAACCTTCTCGTCGAGATGCACGAGGCCGGACGCTTCGGGCTCCTCATGTTCATCACAGTCCGTCCCCCCCCCGCCGTGATCGTGCCCCTCATGCTGCGAATGCTTCGCCGCGGCGTCTTGCCCGGAATGCGAACAGGCGGCCTGCCCGCAGGGAAGCCGTCCGGCTTTCCAGAATCCGAATAGAATTCCGACGGCCAAAACCATACCTGTCATGAATATTGCAATACGTTTCATTCTTGATCTCCTGTCATGGCTGTGTCTTCCAGTTTCTCTCCATCCATCGGCGGGATTGCCGCCAGACGAACCAGCTCCGCCATCGCCCGATGCCAGTCCAGAACCGCGTCGATATGCCGGACCCTGGCTTCAAAGAGGGTCCGTTGGGCATCCAGCACATCCAGCGAACCGAATTTGCCCTGTGTATAGCCCTGCTGGGCGGTTTGAAAGGCCTGCTCGGCGCCGGTAATCACGGTCTGTTCCAGGGTAACGACCTGTTCTTGCGCGGCCATCAGATCCTGATACGCCCGCTCGACGGCGGTTTCGAGCTGAATCCTCGCGGCCTGCGCCTGGAGAAATCCCTGTTTCAGATACGCCTGCGATTCGGCAATGCCGCCCGGATTGCGATCCCACAAAGGCAGCGGCACGGAAAATCCCGCCATCATCGCCGTTCCCGGCTCATCCTGGAAATTCTGCACACCGGCCATCACGGTCACATCCGGAAATCGCTTTGCCTGTTCCACTTCCACGGCAGCCTGACGCTGTTTCACCAGCGCGTCCCACCGGTTCAGTTCCGGATTGGTCGCCAGTTTTTTGGAAAACACTTCCCTGTCCGGCACCGGATCCCGCCGATAAAATTCACCCCGCACCGAATGAAAATCCTCCGATTTCCCGCCCCACAGCGCTGCCAGTTGGGACCGGGCTGCCTGAAGAGATCGCCCGACTCGCTCCCGGTCCATTTTGACAAGCGACATTGCGACGTCCGCCCGCGTCTGTTCCAGAAGCGGAGCTTTGCCGGCCGTGACTTTGGCGGTCATCACCCGGCAGGTGTCTTCGGCAATCCGCACGGACTGCTCCAGGATGACCTGCTTTTCCTGCAGTGCAAGCACTTCGGCAAACGCGGCGGAAACCTCCGCCATCAGATCAAGCCGTTTTGCCCGATACTCCCACTGCGAAACCTCCCGGCCTCGCCTGGCGGCCGTCTGATTCTTTTTCCGTTTCTCCGCGGTTTGGATGAGCTGGCTCACCTGAAATGTGCTTTCTGCGGAGTGAAACCCGTTTCGCGAACCGGAGCCGCCGAATTCTTCCACCACCAGTTCCGCCTCCGGATTCGGCATGATCCCCGCCTGCAGCACAGCGCCATCCTGGGCCTGTACCTCGCACTGGTATCCCGCTAATTCCGGATTCCTCGCCAGCGCCGCTTTCAACGCCTCCGCCAGAGAAATAACCGCGTCCGGCGAAACAAAACCGGTTTCTCCCGCCTCGCCAGCCTCGGTAATGCCGCCATGGGATGGCAGAGCCGCAGACTCGGTCGCTTTGGACTGCGCATCCGCCGGAATCTCCGTTTCTTCCCCTCGCAGCGGAATACTGAACATCAGCAGTGAAACCGTATAGACAATCGTTCGAAACATGATGGACTCCCGATAGTTATCCATGCTCTGCGCGCAAAAACCGCGCTATGAACCGTGTTTTGAGACCGTAAACCGGAATAGCAGGGAAAATCAGATCAGGAGTATGACCGAGCGGAGAAGATCGGGCGGGGGAATAGGATTCGCGGAAAATCTCGATGCTTGGCAGATATCAGCAACGCTTGCCGGAGTAAAACCCGCGGATAAAAGCCATGGCCCGTCGGTAAAGAGGAGCGACAGCATGTTTGCTTTCGAAACCGGCCGAGCGTGAAGAATGGAGGATAACTGGAAGTCCGTACATGTCCCACAACCGGCATTGGGAGCAATGATTCTTGTGTTTTCCACCGTCTCAGAGTCGGAATGTTCCTGACTGGACATCCGGCATCCCCCATGCATCGTATTTTCCAGCCGGATACGCCCCTCCTCCGTCACACAGACATAAAACAGATCGGTCCCCACGCCGCTTACGGCAATATACACAATGATGAAAAGCCACCGATGCACTGTATTAAAACGAAAGTTCATAGTATTGATTATAGTTTCCCTGCATTCGATTGTCCAAAGACTTTTATGGACGCCTACGGATATCCATCTAATATAAATCGATAAAATACAAATGTTTACGCGCGGAATTGC
>CAZOTP010000134.1:0-3237 GCA_964582655.1 uncultured Pirellulales bacterium
GCGGGAGGGGACGGATTTTGCCCTCCATCTCGCAGACGGTGTAATAACGGATTAATTCGGCGAGAGAATCCATGTTCAATTTTCGGAAGACGTTGGCGCGGTGGATTTCCACGGTCTTTCGGCTGATGCCCATCTCGTGGGCCATTTCCTTGTTGAGATGTCCGGCGACCATTTCCTGGAGGACTTCTCGTTCGCGTTTGGATAGGGTGTCGATCCGCTGGAGAAATTCGGTTTTTTTCTCCCAGGCGCCGCCTGCGGATTCCTGGTGCCGGAGTGCCAGACGGATTTTCGCCAGGAGTTCATGGTCGTTGAAGGGTTTTTCGATGAAATCGAAGGCGCCGGCCTTGATGGCTTCGACGGCGGTCTGGACATCCCCGTGTCCGGTGATGAAGATGACCGGAATGCCGCAGTGTTTGCTTTTCAGGACGCGGTGGAGTTCCATGCCGTCCATGCCGTCCAAGCGGATATCGAGGAGGAGGCAGCCGTTCCGGGGAAGCCGGGGGAGATGGAGGAATTCTTCCGCGGAGGCGAAGGTTTCGACGGGCAGGGGCACGGATTCCAGCAGGAATCGAAGGGCTTTTCGAATCACGGGCTGGTCATCGACGACATAGACGGTGTTTTCGGTGTTCATGGTTCATTCTCTCGCTGGAGGAGTGGAAGTGTAAAGTGGAACGTAACGCCCGGATCGGGATTGGGAGTCATTCCGATTTTTCCGCCATGGGCTTCCACGATGGAGCGGCACAATGGCAGTCCCAGTCCGACCCCTTTGCTCTTGGTGGTGTAAAAGGATTCGAAGATTTTGGATTCCAGTTCGGCGGGAATGCCGCAGCCCCGATCGGAAATCCGGATTTCGACAAAGCCCGAATCGCGAAGGTGCGACTCGATCTGGATGGTTTTCCGCGGCGGGGGGGTGTGTTCCATCGCTTCGATGCCGTTATGAACGAGGTTGACGATGACCTGCTCGATCTGGGTGGGATCGGCCCAGACGGGGGGAAGGGCTTCGGCGAGGCAAACGCGAAGGGTGACTTTTTGGGTGAGGCATTCAGGCGTAATCAGCTGAACGGCGTCCTGAATCACGGCGTTGATGTCGAGTTCGCGGCGCTGGGGATCGTCTTTTCGGATGAAGTGCTTGATGGAATTGATGACCTTTCCGGCCTGGGCGGTCTGGGTGATAATCTCTTCCAGGGCGTCGATGAGGTTCTGGGAGACGGTACGGGTGGATTCGACGGACCGCAGGCAGCCTCCGGCGAGGATGGAGATTCCCGTCAGAGGCTGATTGAGTTCGTGGGCGAGGCAGGAGGCCATTTCGCCGATGGTGCTGAGCCGGTTGGCGTGGGCAAGTTCGGCCCTTCGCTGAAGCAGTTCCTCCTCGATGTTTTTTTGCTCGGTGATGTCTTCGATGACGCCCAGCAGCACATCGGGTCCCAGTTCGGGGAGTTTCATTGCGTTTGCCCGGCACCAGAAATGCCGGCCGTCAGGCCTTTGGCCGGAGAGTTCCCGGTTGTACACCACGTTTTGCCGTTCGAGCAATTCCAGCAGGAGCTGATGATCCTGCGGATCGGTGTAGCAGATCAGCACGGAATTCTTGTGTAATTCCTCGAGCGATCGACCCACGATGCGGCAGAATGAGCTGTTGGCGGCGAGGACTTCCGCGGGTTTTCGAAGCAGAATGATCCCGACGGGGGAATTGTCAAAGAGAGCCCGGTATTTGGATTCGGACTCCCGAAGGGCCTGCTCCGAGAGCTTGCGGTCGGTGATGTCGGCGCCCAGGCTGACCACGCCGGTGACTTTCCCGTCGGCGCTCCACTGCTGGGTGTTGTCCCAGGCGATATACCGGCATTCGCCCGTTCGGGTGAGAATGGGATTTTCGAAATGGAGATACTCGGTTTTGGCGAGGAGATTCCCGGCATGGATTTCCCGCATCCGTTTTTGATCGGAGGGCGGGATAAAGCGTTCAAACCAGTTTTGGCCCAGCAGCTCGCTCCTCGACCAGCCGGTGAGGGAGAGCAAAAAGTCGTTGCAGAAGGTGATCGCGCCGCTTCGGTCGAGTTCGACGGCGATCAGATTGACATTCTCGAGGACTTCCCGGAACCGCCGCTCAGATGCGAGGAGCTGCTGTTCAACTTTTTTCCGTTCGGTGATATCTTCGGCGATGGAGAGAAGCCGCTTTTGTCCATGAATCGTGATCATTTCGCCGAAGTAGAGACACGGGACCGCCGTCCCGTTTTTATGCCGGAGGGTCAGTTCCATCCCGGAGACTCTGCCCCGCTCCCGCATTTCCTCTTTGAGCCGCTGGCGGTCCGGGGCGGAGATCCAGCCCAGTGCGACGGAGGTTTTTCCGACGGCTTCCTCGCGGGAGAATCCGGAGATCCGGGTAAACGTGTCATTGACAACGAGATACTCCCCGGTTTCCAGGTCGCTGATGGTCATCATCAACGCGCCGCTGTGGAAGGCGCGGGAGAACGTTTCTTCGCTGGCCCGGAGCTGCTGCTCCATTTTCTTTCGCTGCGTGATGTCGAGGAACATGACCGCGAACTGACCCTTCCGGGGCGAATAGGCGGTCACATCGTAATAGCGGTCCAGCTCCCCGCTGTATTCCTCGAAATGGATGGATTCGCCGGTCAGGGCCACGCGGCCATAACGCTCGATCCAGTGGAGTTCGGTATTGGGCATGGCTTGCAGAATGGTTCTGCCGACAAGGTCCGCCGCCTTCAGTCCGGTCATCTGTTCAAAGGCGGGATTGACTTCCAGAAACCGGTAATCAACCGGCGCCCCGTCCGAATCGCAGATCATTTCATGCAGGGCGAAAGCGGCGACGTTGGATTCGAACAGTTGTTTGTATTTTTGCCGGCTTTCCCGCAGGGCGTCCTCCCCCCGTTTCTGTTCGGTGATGTCGGAAAAGGAGATGACGACGGCATAGGGGCGCTCCTCGCCGGATTTGTAAAGGGGATTGGTGCTGACGCTGATCCAGGAAAGATGCCCGGTGGTGCTCCGGACGCCCATAATCACATTCCGGCAAGGCTGCCCGGTTTGGAGGGTGTGCATGGAAGGATGCTGGTCAGTGGGGAACTCGGAGCCGTCTTCGCGGAAGGTGAGCCATTTTCGGCTGACGGAGGTGTGTCCGATGACCTCCTGGGCGGTCAGGCCGAAGATGCTTTCGGCCGCGCCGTTCCAGGTCAGAATGTTCCCCGAGGCTTCCTGCAGGATAATCCCTTCCTCGACGGAGGTGACCAGGGT
>CAZOTP010000134.1:3337-8779 GCA_964582655.1 uncultured Pirellulales bacterium
TGTTCCCCGAGGCTTCCTGCAGGATAATCCCTTCCTCGACGGAGGTGACCAGGGTTCTGTATCGTTCTTCGCTTTCGCGGAGGGCTTCGTCGGCCTGTTTTTTTTCGGTAAGATCGTTATAGACCGCGACCACTTCCCCGGTGGGAAGTTTAAAGACGTAATTTTCGACCCATTCGGAGATCCGTTCATC
The DNA here is from genome assembly GCA_964582655.1 of uncultured Pirellulales bacterium. GTDB lineage: Bacteria > Planctomycetota > Phycisphaerae > Sedimentisphaerales > SM23-30 > CAZOTP01. The sequence goes on from CAZOTP010000134.1 coordinate 3,528, forward strand.
CTGATAGAGGGTTAAGGGGTGATACTGGGGTTTTCCGGTTTTCCAGACCTGCCGCAGGACGTCGAAAAGTCCCATGTCCTGGACGCCGGGGAACACGTCGGTGATGCGTTTGCCCTGGATATCGCTGATTTGGACGTTGCTGAAGCGTTCGCCGGCTTTGTTGAGGTTCAGGATGACAAAGTTTTCGCCCTGCTCGACGGCCTGATAGACGGCAACGCCGCTGGCCAGATTGGCGAAGAGATCGCGGAATCGGACTTCACTGTTATGCAGCGATTCTTCCGCCTGCTTTCTGGCGATGGCGATTCCGATCGAAGCGCCGATGCCTTCGAAGAACCGGATCAGCTCGGGGGTGAATTTGTTTTTCTGGGAATCGTTCAACTGGAGCAGGCCGATCATGTCTTTTCCAGAGCGAAGCGGAATCAAGGCGACGGATTCATAGCCCTCTTTGGCGCATCGACCCCGGACGCGGGGCCGGTAGGGATCGAGCTGGGGGGAGGTCAGCAGAGCGGATGTGCTGTTGGTCCAGAAGCTTCCGCCGGCAGTGAAGAAGGAACAGTTCGGATCGGTCTGGCTTTGGAGCACCACCCCGCAGAGACAATCCAGGACAGGATTGTCCTGCTCGTCGAGGAGGCAAGAGTCGTTTTTGGATCGGGGGCAGAGGAATTTTTCCGCCTCGATGAATTGCTCGGGGAATCCGTTGGCCAGATAATAGGGGAAATCGTTGCCGTCTTGGAGGCGCAGGCCCACCGCTTCCATGCCGAGGGCATTCTTGATTTTCAGGAGGATGTTCCGAATCAGATCGAGTTTGGGTCCGGAGTGATTGAGGATTTCGAGGATTTCCGTGGCGAGTTTTTGGTTGGCCTGGGCTTGTTTCTGTTCGGTGATGTCCGTTCCGATCCCGCACATGCCGACGGGGTTTCCCTTTTCATCCCGGATGAGAGTGATCCGGCAGTGGATGAGCCGCTCGGAGCCGTCGGAGGCGAAGTTGACCACCTCCCCCTGCCAGGCGCCGGTTTCAAGAGTGGTATCCACAATAAATTTCTGCGTCGCCCCGCGCTGGGGATTATCGCCGTAGATGGAAACGGGCTGACCGAGCAGTTCTTTTTTGGTTCGCTTCAGGCTTTGGCATTCGGCCTGATTGACATAGGTGATGATGCCGTTGAGATCGGTCGCGGTGATTCGATCAGCAATCTGATCCAGGAGCATGGAGTGAAACCGCAAAACATGGTCCGCTTGGAAACGGAGGATGGACTGCCCGAGCAGCATGGCGGCGTGTTCGAGGACCTGGATTCGGTTGAGCGGGACCTGATTTTCGCGAGGATCGGCCAGATGAATCAATCCGATGATGCGGTTGTTGGGACGGATGGGAATGACCGCGACGGATTCGTAGCCGTATTGATTGCAGACGTTGCGGGTCTGGCCCTTCTCCTCCTGGGAGACGGCGGCAAGGAACGCGGTGGTCCCGTTCATGTAAAAGGACCCGCCGGGAGTATAAAAGGAGAGGTTGGGATTGGTCGTACCCTTCACTACATTAATGCAGATGCAATGGTCGGAATGGATATTGAGGGGGCTTTCCTTTTCATAGAAGTCGGCGGGGAAACCGGCATAGGCCTGGTAGGGGATGTTTCCGCGGTCGTCGAGGAGCCGGATGCCGACGCAGCCGCACTGGGAATAATCCTGGATAATAGGAATCGTCCGGTCCAGGAAAGATGGCAAATCGTGTGCATTCTGGGCGATTCGGAGCAAGTCATAATGGAAACGGGTTTGTTCCGCGGTTTCCCTCATGGCGGTGACATTGTGAAAAAAGCAATGGGACCGAAGAAGGTTTCCGTGTGGATCCCGTTCCCACAGCCCGTCGAAAACCGCATGGACAATTTGTCCGGTCCGCCCCTGCAATCGATATTCCGCGCCGCTGATTTTTCCGGCGGCTTGGAAGCGGGAGAAGTTTTCTTCAAACGCCGGGCGAAGATCGGCGGGGAGAAAATCCCCAAACCAGCGCCCGACGACGTCCTCGCGCGAATACCCCAGGTCCGCCAGCCAGGCCGCGTTGACATCCAGAATACAGCCATCCGGGGACAGCGACTGGTAGGGCAGGGAGGACGACTGCAGGAATGAATGAAACTCGTCCTGAATTCCCGGCATGATGTAGGGATTTGAATGTTCGGAGTCTTTGGGGGAGCGGGGGAAAGCAGGCGGCGGTGTCCGTTTCGGAGTGGTCATGCGAGACCCTGACTGATAATCCGAATTTATATCATTTTATGCGTGCTGTACAATTACCTTGATAACTCAAGTTGTCCACAGCCTTAAGAATCGGCTGAATGGGGCGATATTTCCATCCAATAAATTCTGGTTTATAATTGTAGCTGGAATTCAAGGGGATTCAATCCTTTTCTGCTTCTAGGGGATTTCCCTTATATTTCTGTTCAAAGTGCGCTTGAACTCTGGAAGGGCAAGGGGGATATCCGCCGGCCGGTGAATGGGTGATCGTGCATAAAAAGGGCAGAAAAAACATTTTATGAGCCCATTTCAAATCAAAATGGGCAAATCCATAGTGACATGAAGGTCCAACCGTGGAGGGTTTGATGGTGAATCCGGGAAAATGAAAAACTACGGAAAAATCCCTATGGATTGAGGGGATTAAAGGGTCGATGAGACGGCTGGAAGAGGACGGGGTCGAAGCCGCCGGGAATCGAAAACCGGGCGGAACGTGCAGCGGCAGAAGGAAGCTGCCTCTTGGAATGGGACAGGATGGTCCGATCAGGAAAATCCAGTTTTGGAGAGCGAGTCATGTCAAATGCAGTTCTGGAACCGGCAGGGTCTGTGCAAAGCAGGGAAGGAAAATATCTGACGTTTGCTTTGGGCAATGAAGAATATGGGCTGGAAATTCTGAGCGTGCGGGAAATCATCGGCTATATGGCCGTGACCGCCGTGCCCCAGACGCCCGGGTATGTATTGGGCGTCATCAATTTGCGGGGGCAGGTGATCCCGGTGGTGGATCTGCGGTCGAAATTCGGGATGGCGACGGCGGAACGCACCGAGCAGACCTGCATTATCGTCGTCGAAATCCAGCACAAGGGCGGCTCGGTGAGCACGGGAATCGTCGTGGACCGGGTCTCGGAAGTCCTGGATATCGCCGGCGCCCAAATCGAGCCTTCACCCGAATTCGGCGATGGAATGGATACCTCGTATATCCTGGGAATGGGAAAAATCGGCGATAGCGTCAAAATCCTGCTGGATATTGACCGGGTGCTGGGCAGCGGGGCGATCGAGCAGATCGCGAATCTTTCCGCGGAGCAAAACGCCTGAACGGAAAACGTTCTCTGCCGGGCTTGCGGATTTCGGCAATGTGCTGAACCACCGGGAGAGCAGCGTCTGGGCGTTTCAAGTGAAGTATGAATTTTAAGTGATTGGGCTTCGCCCGCCGATGGGGCGGCGCGAGACGAAAGGTATTCTGAAAGGAGAACGACGATGTTTAAGAAGATGAAACTGGCGGCGAAGATTGCACTGGGCTTTGGCTCTTTGATTCTGATTGCCCTGGCGCTGGGAAGCCTGGCGACCTGGATCATGCTCAGCGTGAAGCATACGGCGACGGTGCTTTCGGAGCAGAACGTGCCGGAGGTGGCCGTGGCGAACGATGTGGAGCGAAGTTCGCTGAGCACCATGTACGCTGCCCGCGGATACGCGTTTACGGAGGACAAGCAGTATCTGGACCAGGCGAATGCCAACCTGGCCGATGTCAAAAAATACCTGCAGGAGGCGAAAGACCACGCGGCGAAATACAGCATGGCCGGACTGAAGGAAAACGCCGAGAAAGCCGAAAAAGAGGCCCTGAACTATGAAAAACTCCTGGGAGAAACCGTAGTGAAAACGGATGCGATGACTTTGAACAGGGAAGCCATGAATCAGGCCGCGCAAGCGTATATGAAAGTCTGTTCTGCATTTTTGGCCGACCAGACCAGGGCGATGGAAGAGGAATTTACCAAAGCGACGGCGGCGAAAGATGCCGGCGCGGCAGCCAATGAAGAAGCGATTACGGCGGACAAGCTCAAGGAACGTTTGCAAAAGATTACGCTGTGTAACGATGTCATCGACTTGGGCAATGCGATTCGCATTAATGCCTGGAAGTCGATGACTCTGCGCGATCCGAAATTGATTCAGGATGCGCAGCAAATGTTTACGGATGTGAATGCCAAACTGGATGAACTGAAGAAGATTACCCGGCAGGAAGCCAACCTCAAGCAGATTGAGGAATGTCGCGCCGCCGGCAAGGCCTACAGTGACAACATGGCTACTTTTCTGACGAACTGGCTGGCGCGGGAGGAACTGGGCAAACAGCGGGGGATCGCTGCCGATGCGGTGCTCGCCGCGGCCAAGGGGACGGCGGAAATGGGAATGGAAGACACCGCCAAGGCGTCCGGTGAAGCAGCGCAGTCGCTGGCTACGGCGTCCACGACGATGATCGTCGGATTGTGCGTGGCGGTTCTGGTCGGCATCGTCCTGGCGATATTTATCACGCGGAGCATCACCGGTCCGATCAACCGGATTATCGCCGGGTTGACCGAAGGCTCCGAGCAGGTGTCTTCGGCGGCCGGCCAGGTGTCGGCGGCGTCGCAGTCGCTGGCGGAGGGGGCGACGGAGCAGGCGGCGGGTCTGGAAGAGACCAGCTCGAGCCTGGAAGAGATGGCCAGCATGACCAAGAAGAACGCCGAGAACGCCGCGCAGGCGAACAACCTGGCCAGCGAGGCGCAGATGGCGGCGAATTCAGGCAATGAAGCGATGGGCCGGATGGGCTCTGCGATCAAGGATATTCAGAAGTCCTCGGAAGAGACGGCGAAGATCATCAAGGTGATCGATGAAATCGCGTTCCAGACGAACCTGCTGGCCTTGAACGCGGCTGTGGAAGCGGCCCGGGCCGGGGAAGCGGGCAAGGGCTTTGCCGTGGTCGCCGAGGAAGTGCGGAACCTGGCGATGCGGAGCGCCGAAGCGGCGAAGAATACGTCGGCTCTGATCGAGGAATCGGTGAAGAACGCCCAGAACGGGGTGAATATCAGCGCGGAAGTGGGCAAGGCGCTGGAAGAGATCGTCGGGAGCATCGGCAAGACGACGGACCTGGTCGCCGAGATTGCCGCGGCCAGCCAGGAGCAGAGCCAGGGGATCGATCAGGTGAATACGGCGATGGCGCAGATGGACAAGGTGACGCAGCAGAACGCCGCGAACGCGGAAGAGTCGGCCAGCGCCTCGGAAGAGCTTTC
>CAZOTP010000135.1:0-8721 GCA_964582655.1 uncultured Pirellulales bacterium
CTATATATCACTATCTTCATGACATTATTGTAGTATTAAAACCTATAATGTCAACTAAAATCATGAATTATTGTATATTTACATATATTCTTTATATATAAATAGTTATAATAATTTATCCGGTTGCATGAAAAAATAATAGTTGCGATATGAAATTTTATTCCGTATAATTCATCAGAATAGTGAAGATTATATTGAGGTTTAAAATTGAATCTTTCACAAAAATGTCAGTATGCGGTACGGGCGGTTTTGGAATTGGCCAAGCGGTATGGCCAGGGCGCGATCCCGGCCAGTGAAATCGCGGCAAACCAGGCGATCCCGCAGCGGTTTCTGGAAATCATTTTGAACGAGTTGAAACCCGCCGGCCTGCTGGATTCCCGTCGAGGCGTGCAGGGCGGATATTTTTTGACGGTCGATCCGAAAGACATCACGGCAGGCCGCATCATCCGCCTGATTGACGGACCGCTCGATCCGGTGCGCTGCACGGGGGATAAGGAAAGCGCCCGCTGCCCCCTGATGGAGCAATGTTCACTGATGGAGTTATGGAACCAGGCGAAAGAAGCGGTAGAAAAGGTGTATGACGGGGTGAATTTTCATGATCTTGCGGAGCGGGAGCGCGCCCTCGAACGAAAATCCGTTTCCGATTACTGCATCTGAACTGACGCCAAATGGTTGCAGCCGTAAATTCCCTGCCTCTCCAATGATTGTAGCCGGAATATAGCGCGATAACACCTTTGCCTGTCCTCCCTATCCGAAATCCCACGGAAATAGCCTGCTTCAGTCAGTATGGATCATCGGACTGTCTTTGTCCGTTCATAGGCAACCATCAAACTGGATGGCCCAAATACAAACCTGCCCCTTCTGCCGGTTCGCCCACCTATATATCCGTATTTACCACGATAGACTCCTCTCTCTATAGGAGGTATACTTAAATAGGTATAAACGGTAATCTTCGAGAGATAGGGTGTCGATTTGTCATAAGCCGGTGAGAGAGTGAAGAAACTCTGTACCGGTTTTTTTATATATTCGAATGGATATTCTTAGTTTTTTTACGAAAGGAGAAAATGAAGGAAAATGAATCAAAGGTCATGTGTTATTGTCTGCTTTTGAATTTCTGACAAACATGTCAGGAGGAAAAAAATGAAAATAAAATCAGTGTGTGTTGCGGCTGTGCTGGGAGTATTCCTGGCTGCCGCAGGTACGATGAATGCGGTGGAACTGCCGCTGGGACCGGTGGTCATCAAAACCCTCGATTACGAAGTCGGGACGTCGTATTCCGGCGGTGTAGCCGGAACATTTTATTTCCGAAACGCCTCTGCTTCGTACTTTACGGATGAGTACGGTTTTCTGACGTACACCGGAGGCGCCAATCAGGCCCTGTTTGACGATGCGGACACTTTTGTCCCCGACCCCATCAGCGCCAATGAGGACAGTTGGGGTTTGCTGCGCGTCACGGATATCAAATACGGCAACGTCACGGGGACCGACAGCACATTCGGAGACGGTTCGGACGCTTCCCTTCCCGGCAATTTTATATCCGCCGGCAGCGCCTACTGGGCGGAAGGTACGAGTAACGCGAATAACGAATACCTGGTGGGTATGTTCTGGGGTTCTCAGGATCAGGTCGTGGAATGCGTGGTTCCGGATGTGTATTACCGCATATGGGCTACCGGCGGTCAGGCCGACGTGTTTGTCGTCACCGGGTACCCCGGGGATCCCGCCACGGATCCATTGCTGAATCCTGCCTATCGAACCGATGCGGATGAATTTACCAACTGGTTCGATCGCGGCTCCGATGAACTGTTCTTTGGCGGAAGCGTCGATTATTTCCGGTTCTCCGGCGATGCCGTGGATCCCGGGGACTTCGACGGCCAAAGCGAGGTCCTGATCAGCTTTACCCGGGGCAGCCAATATCCCGCCGTGGACGGCAACTGGTGGACAGCGCCGGATGGCAGCTCTGCGGATATGTGGCAGAGCTGGAACATCGGCGACCCGTTTGTATATTCCAACGGATGGACCGGCAGCGAGGATACGGGTCGGTTGTATGCAGTACCCGAACCGATGATGCTCAGCCTTCTGGGCCTGGGCGCTTGGGCTGCCTTGCGCCGCAAACGGAGTGTGTAATTCTGTTTCAACAACAGCAGCGTTCCAAGAGTTGTTCGACTTCGAACAGCCTGGATGAATTCAAGTTACCGGCGAGAGAGTAAAAGTCGTATTCTCTCGCCGGTTCTTTTTGGAATCCAAGGCGCTATATTCATTTTCAGCCCCAGAATTAAAATTTCGGGTGACAGCTTTTCTCCCTGGAGCATAGGTCCGCATGGATGGAACAGAGAAGGCGGGTGCAGGCGGTCCGCAGCATCGTGGAAGTTTTTTGAAAACCTGTTATTCCAAAAAAGAAAATATGACTTTTCCTTATCCCTTTCCAGCTTCGGAAGAGTCAGGAGGATGCGGTTTTGAGTACGTATTCAGGACTTTCTGTTGATTCCCATGGCAAACGGCAACAGGAGCGGCCTTTTGTAGGTGAATCCGGGGCACATCGAATTGTTCTCCAGAACATCAAGACCGTCGCCTGCCGAAAAACGACGGTTCTCTTGTTAGGCGAAACCGGTACGGGGAAAGAAATGGCCGCACGCCAGATCCATTCCTTAAGCCATCGGGCCCATAAAGCATTCATCCCCATCGATTGCACGGCGTTAAACGGACAGATCCTGGAAAGCCAGCTTTTTGGGCATGTCAAAGGCGCTTTTACCGGGGCGATTCGCGATTCCGCCGGTTTTTTTCGAGCAGCCGACGGCGGAACGGTCTTTTTGGATGAAATCAGTGAACTGGAATTGAATCTGCAAGCCAAGCTGCTGCGGGTGCTTCAGGAATCCTGTGTAACTCCCTTAGGCTCGACCGATTCCTATCCAGTGGATATCCGGCTGATTTGCGCGGCCAATCGCGATCTGAAGAGCATGGTAAGGTTAGGCACATTCCGCGCAGACCTCTATTTCAGAATCAGCATCTTCAAAATTGAGCTTCCGCCCCTTTGGGAGCGGCGCGAGGATATTATCCTGTTGGCCAAACATTTTCTACAGAAACAGGCCGCCTTGTATCAGGAAGAGGTAAAAGAGATTTCCCCCGAGGCGGAGCATATACTCAACCGCTATGACTGGCCCGGAAACGTGAGGGAATTGGCCAATGTAATGGAATATGCTCATGTCAATTGTACGGGCCCTGTCATCGAGCCGTGTCACCTGCCGGTTGATATCCTGTGCAAAGATGCCATACATCCGCTGCAGGGCGGCGATTTTATGTCGTTCGAGGATCTCCAGAAACGCCTGGTCCTTCGGGCTTTGGAGAAAACCCGGGGACATAAGATGGCCGCGGCCAGACTCCTGAAAATCGATCATCGGAAATTGGAGAGGCTGGTCAAAAAGTGGAATATGGAACCAACCTGGAAAGGATGCGCGTTCAGTTTATAAAGCAAGCCCCGGGGGAAGAACGGCAGGGTTTGCGCCGGGGGATTATCCCAGGATGTTCCGTTGGGAGTTCCTCTCTTTTTACGATCTACCATTCCTATCCCAATCTTGAATCTTGCTGCCGGGAGGCAAATCCGATACCCCGCGCACGGCGACAAAGGAAGGAATTTTCATGTCTCCCAAAAAGCAATTCACCGTTTTTCCAGCGAATACAAACACGATTCGTGCCGTTGCCGTTCTGTAATATGTTTTACAATTTGGCAACTGCGCCCTAATCTTCTGCATCGATAAAAGTTACGGTACGGCGGTTCGTCGCGCTGTTGCCATTCCGTACGTGCATAGCGGCATATCGAAAATCGGAACTCCAATCCTCTTTCGCGCAAATCCTTCTTCTCAAAGACCTTGGAAATATTTTGCAGGTCATGCTGCGCCTGGCACACCGCTTGCGATAGAGAATGTCGTGTTCAAGACAGGAAAAAGTAAACCAAGGATGTAACCATGTGCGTAGTAGGAACAACCATCATGATCGTCGGGGTCCGGGAAAAAGGCCCGGCGCTCAAAGAATTGCCGATCCGGCTTCTCCTGATGGATACGGCGGCGCAGGCCATCCAATGCCTGAAAACGCGGTCTGTTAATGCAATCGCCAGCAGATGGCATCTGATGGACGTGCCGGATGGCGGTTTTCTCAAAGCCGTATTGGGAGCCGATCCGTGGATGCCGACAGTGGCATTCGTGAGGCCTGGCGACTTGGATCAGGAAATAGCCGCCCGCCAGATCGGAGCGACCGCCGTGTTCAGCGAGGATGTCGAGGACGCCTGTTTCAGAGATGCAATCTGCCAGATTCTCCAAATTGAAGAAATATCCTCCATTGCCTTGAAAAATGAATATGAATCCACCGAGGAACCGGACTCTCGCTCCCTCCTCCCTCAGAGCTGGGTTTGACGGTCAGTGGTCGATTGCCAAACCCGGCTGAACATCAGCGAGGCGGTTCGCCGCCGCGACAAAATAGATTGAAAAGTTAATAGAAACAACACCATTTTCTTCCTCCTTCTCCTTACCCTCCGGGTTTGACGGTCAGTGATCGATTGGCAAACCCGGTCGAGAAAAACCGTAACAGAATTCTGTTACGTTACTCGATAAGGGGGCCGGCCAAAGATCACTGGCCGTTCTTGGGTCGGCCCCATTTCCTCCTCTTGCGGCCAGGATATCGGTTTTTGTGACGTAAACGGCAAACAGAAACGGCCAATTACAGAATGCTGAGAACTCAGCCAGTGATCAGCGGAAAGGAACGTGCCTATGGGGCAAAACAAACAGTTGTGTTTATTTGGGATTAAAAACCGCGAACAGGAACGGCCAATACCCGTATGCTGAGAACACAGCCAGTGATCAGCGGAAAGGAGAATATCTATTCAGAAAGAAGTTCTGTAATGCAACGAAACCAGTGACAGAAACATAACCAATGGCGACAGGAATGCGGTTTAGTTGAACCGCTTGTCAAAAATAACAGAAACTATTTCGTGTCGCCAATCCTTTTAAGCTCAAACCTATGGAGAAAATAAACATGAAAACGTATATGACAATGTGTATTATGGTAACGCTATTGGCTGCCGTTTCAAGCGCGGCGGTAACCGATTTTATCGCGGACACCAATCAGTTTGGATATCAGGGGACGGTACGTAATGTAACGGAGAACACCGGCCCCTGGGCATTTCCCACGCCGCGCGACGGTGTTGCGTTTTACGCGTATAATGTCCCCGGCTATAGCGCCAACTACAATGCGATCCAGTCAAACTGGTATCAGCACCCCCTGTCCAACCAGAATCCGGGATTCTTCCAGCTCAATGACGGCGGAACGGTTACCTCCGCTACCGCCGAATGGACCCAGAATGGATCTCTGTGGGATTTCACCTATACGGTTTCCGGTACGGACGCCACCTATGAAAATTCGTGGTCACGGCTCTGGCAGCCGGATCAGAACATGGCATGGGGCGGAACCTTCACCGAATATACCTATACGCTGACCGCTACCGGGATGACGACGGCAATCAATTCCGACGGCTGGCGGGAAAGCACCAGCGATCCTGCCGGAATCACGGGGTCGTTTGTCGCCACCTTTATCTCCACCTTTGACGTCAATAAAAATCCCATAACCGATGGCGACACCTATGATGTGTCTCTTGTTTTTGACAAGTCCTATTGGGACGGCACGAACTGGAGCGACGTTTACGATGGTGTGGAATACGGAAATTACAGCTATTTTGCCGCGGTTCCCGAACCGGCCACCATGTTGCTTTTGGGCATGGGAGCCTTGGGTCTGCTCCGCAGCAAGAAACGCAGATAAGCAAGTGAGTTGGGATGAGCCGGCACAAAAACGGTTGTGCCGGCCATCCTTCTGTAAAACGATTAGTAAAAAAACAAAATTGCAAATTGGAGAAAACGAAAATGAAAACGTTACTTATCCTGAGTGCCCTGACTGGATTCTGCATGATCGGAACTCTTGCCGCAGACGGTGCGGCGTTTAACGGAGTGTCGGACTATGGGATTGACACCGTAGGCTATTACTATGCCATAACCGGCGGCAAATTCCCCACCGGAACAACCCCCAATGGCGACAATGCCTCGGGCGGGACATTCCGCTTCGTCACCGACGATCCGGTCTCCTGGGGCCGGCCCGTTGCCCAATCCGGCGTCTGGCAGAAGGACGACTGGTTTCCCCAAAATGCCGGTCTGGCATTGACTCTGAAAAATGGCGCGTCTCTGGTCTATGACAACAACGGAATCGAGGATAACACCTACGGTAACTATTATGATGCTACCGGTCTGGCCCAAAGCGCTTCCAAACCCGGACTGTATCGCGGCTATTGCATGTCGAACAACTGGGACTGGATATACGCCGGCTACTTCAAACTGGAGACGGAAACCACGGTTACCGAACTGATCGGCTATTTTGACGAAAATTCAGGGTTTGACCGAAACGCCCCGTATGTGAGCTACCGGATGCACATCTGGTCGAATGTTGCTGGGGATTTACTGCCGATTTCGACCGGCGGATTTGACGGCGATGTATTCTGCAGCGACAGCGTCAGCGGCACGTTTGCCACGAGCGACACGGGCGTGGACCGGATCTTCGGCGATGATTACGGAAATATGCACGATGATATTTTCCGGCTCAGCTTTGTGCCGGATCAGGCCCTTGTGCTGCAGCCCGGCATATACTGGTTCAGTCATGACGCCGTCATTCCCGAGCCGGCGACGCTACTGCTGCTGGGTCTGGGCGGATTGCTTGTCAGAAAGTTCAAAAAAGCGTAACGGGCCGGGATTCAAATCCAGCTTAAAAACTAGAATCGGCACGTGAAAAAATACTTTTCGAGGAGAGTAAAATGAAACGTTTAATGGCAATTTGTCTAACAGTCACATTACTCTGGGCAACCGCTTCTGCTTCCGGGGCGTATACATTCGACAGCACCAATGAAGGTTTCACCACCTGTAATATTGATGAGCAGAATGTGGCTTACCCGCATCGTGAGTGGATTTCAACCTCCTGGAATTCAGGAGGTTATATATATGCAAGTGCCACATCGAGCTTAAATGACCGGCCTTATTATGTCGGTCAAATAAACAATTCCAACTGCCTGGGCGACCTGACCGGTAAAACACTCCAAGCTGACTTTCTGAACGAGGGAGCCGATTTCACGGTAATCAGGCCCGGAGCCACCGCGGTGGCGGTCTGGTCGATCGCAGATTCTTCTGAATCGGACGGCAGTTGGTATATTTCCAACCAGTCGTTTGCCATCAATAATTTGGCCTCGTGGACAACCAAGCAGGTTGAATTGACTGCGTCTAATTTTTCCCCCTGGCCCTGGGCAACAAATGGTAAAACCTTCGATCAACTGCTCCAGAGTTACAGTTTTGTTGGCATCACTATCTTGAGTAGTGAATTCTGGAATAACACAGGCGGCTATGATGCATGGCTCAATATTGGCGGCATATATAGATTAGCCGATTTGGGAGCATATTCATCAGGAACAGCCAGCGTCTTAAACATAGACAATTTACAGGTCGTTCCCGAGCCGGCGACAATGGCCTTTCTGGGCCTGGGCGCTATCGTTGCCTTCCGTCGTAAACGGATGGCGTAACACATGAAAACACCGTCAAACGGGCTGTTCTGCAGAACGCAGTCGGCCCGGTAGAATGAAGAAAACAGATGAAGAAGTAATTGGAGGAAACTAAAATGAAAACGTTACTTACAGTAGGCTTCATGATAGCCGTATTAATGACGGCCGCCCTGCCGGCGTCCGCCGCCACCCTTTGGGGCTGCACAAACGGAATCAATGATGCCGGATTCTGGACCGGCGGACAGCTATTTACGGTGGACACGGCGACCGGTATGGTGAGTGTCAAACAGTCGTATGGCACCTCCACCATGATTGCATTTGGGGACATTGCCGTTCGTTCCAATGGCGAAGTCTATGTAACCTATGCAACAGGCTTTGATCATGGTTTTGATAAAATTGCGAAGGTCAACACCACCACGTGGGCATTTGACTGGGTGCAGGATCTGGGAGATTCGTCGAACCAGGTGAATGCTCTTGAATTTATCGACGGGACACTCTACGGAGTAACAGGCGGAGGAATCGCAGCCAATCTCATTCAGTTCACACTGACCGGTTCCGGCGTCACCGCCGTTACCCTGGGAAGTTTAGGCATCAACTCCGACGGCGATATCGCCAAAGGACCAGACGGACGGATTTACTATACATCGTGGGAAACCGGAAGCACCAGCGAACTCAATGTCGTTACGTTGAGTCCTGTGGGAAAAACAGGCAAAGAAATTGCCACCAGCAGCGGCTGGGCGGCTCTGGTTGCCGCCGAAGGAAACCTCTATGCGGGCACCTACTGGGACCAGAAACTTTATATCCTGAACTATTCCACGAATGATCCGACGTATTCAGCAACGATGGTTTATGACCTCAGCACTTCGCTTGGCGGAAACCTCACGGGGCTGAGCATTCCCGAGCCGGTGACGATTTTACTGATGGGACTGGGCGGATTGATGCTGAGAAAACGAAGCTTCTGATAATTTCTCGTGATTCTTCATGCAGGCCGGGGCCCGCACCCCCCGGCCTTTTTTATTTCCAGCATACCGCCATTTTTATAATCCTGGGGCGTCCAGAGGCCGGCCATACAATGAACCTCGAATGGTTCCTAGTTCCGTTTCCAGCAAATGAGTTTCGTGTTTTTAAGTCTTTGTAATATCGCA
>CAZOTP010000136.1:0-8718 GCA_964582655.1 uncultured Pirellulales bacterium
GGCTTGACCCGGGTGAATTCATCCGGGCCGTTTTCATAGCCGTGGCGAACTTCCGGGACCATGAACCGATGGCCCGGAAGTTTTTTTTCGGAGAACTGTCTGACGGAATATAAAGCGAACTCTGGAAAACAGTTGCGTTTCGGAGGCAAGTCCGTATAATGCCGTCCGTTATCGATTAAAACGAAGAACCTCGAACATAGTCAGGTGAATCGGGTGGAATCAATCCCGGCAAAGATGGACAAAGCCTCTCGTCGCGGGCAATTCAAGGGTCAGGTAGTCTGGGAGTCTGCATTTCGGCCGGGACATAAATCAATGGTGGTGGAATTGAAGGGGGCCGGTGCGGCGAGTTTCCGACAGGCCAAAGCGGGGCAGTTTGTGCAGATAGCCTGCCGGGATCTGGAAAAATTCCGGCAGTCGATGCCCCTGCTTCGCAGGCCACTGAGTTTGTCGGCGGTTCGAACGGGTTCCGATGCGATGGAAATCGCGATGGGGCCTTTGTCCTCGTCGGATGCCGTCTGTTTTGAAGTGATCTATCGGATCATCGGTCCTGGCACGGAGTGGCTTTCGGAGCGTCGGCAAGGGGACTGGATTGATGTTCTAGGTCCTCTGGGGAATGGATTTTCGCTTCCCCGGAGTGTCGATGCACGGGTGGTTCTGATCGGCGGGGGGATCGGACTTCCGCCTTTGTTTTTTCTGGCGGACCAGATAAAACGCGCCGGGATACAGGCGTGCCTCGGTGTTGCGGGCGGCCGCGACCTGCACCATTTTGAGGGGGGTATTCACGCGGGATACGATGGGGAGAATCCGTTGGCGCCGCAACTGGCGATATCGCACTGGTCTCGGAGCCGTACGCCCTGCATTCTGGCGACGGATGACGGCTCGGTGGGGTACCGCGGGAGCAATGTGCAGGCGTTTGCGGAGTTTCTGCGGGGGGATCCATCCTGGAGCGAAGCGGAGATTTACGCATGCGGCCCGCCGGGCATGCTGAAGGCGGCCGCGATGCTGGCCGAGCAACTCGGGATGTCCTGCCAGGTGTGTCTGGAGGCGTACATGTCGTGCGGGATCGGTCTTTGCCAGTCCTGCGCGACGGCGGTCCGCGATCCGGAGCATCCCGGCGAACGGGGGGTTACAAAATATAAGCTGGTTTGCACGAACGGCCCGGTTTTCGACGCGAAAACCATACAGTGGCACTAAGGTTTTTATGCAGGAACAGCAGACAGGCCTTGCGGATCTTTCGGTATCGCTGGGACCGATTGCGCTTCAAAATCCCGTTTTGACGGCGTCGGGGACGTGCGGGTATGCGTTTGAGCTGAGCTATTTCACGGATTTATCGCGAATCGGGGGATTCGTGACCAAAAGCATAACGCTAGAGCCTCGGATCGGCAATCCGCCCCGGCGAACGGTGGAAACGGCCGCGGGGATGCTCAACGCGATCGGCTTGGCGAACGTGGGACTGGAGGAATTCTGCCAGCAAAAGACGGTTCTGCTGGAAAAGATGAAAGTACCGGTTTTTGTCAACGTTGCCGGTCGGACGGTGGAGGAATATGTTCAGGTCGCCCGGCGGGTCATCGGATTTCCGGCGGTTCGCGGTCTGGAATTGAACATCAGTTGCCCCAACGTCAAGGAAGGAGGAATCACGTTCGGGACCGATCCGAAGAGCGTGGAGGAATTGGTTTCCGCCGTTCGCAAGGAGTGCCCCGACACGTTTCTGATCGTGAAACTGACTCCCAACGTAACGGATATCAGCGTGACGGCGCGGGCGGCGGTGGAGGCGGGTGCCAACGCGTTGAGTTTGATCAATACACTGCTGGGGATGGCGATTGACGCGGAGAAGCGCCGGTGCATTCTGTCGAACCGGACCGGCGGATTGAGCGGTCCGGCGATCAAGCCGATTGCGCTGTACATGGTGAACAAGGTGTATCGGGAGGTGGCCAGGCCGTCGGGGATTCCATTGATCGGACTGGGGGGAATTCAGACGGGGATGGACGCCCTGGAATTTATGATCGCCGGTGCGACGGCGGTTGCGGTGGGGACCAACGTGTTGGTGGATCCGTCGTGTCTGGAGCGGATCGTGGACGAGATGCGGGATTATCTGGCGCGGCATCATCTGGATTCCATCCGGACGCTGATTGGTTCGCTGGAATCATGAAATGCATGGAGACCGAAGGAATCAGGCCTGACTATGGCAGAGCGGCTTCGATTATTGCGAGATTACTTTCCGACCGCGATTTTTACGGGCAAATCGCTGGTGTTTATCAGCGATGAGCATCGCGTGGAGCTGACCGAACACCGGCGCGGGGGATTCGCTCCGGAGCATATGATTCCGGTCATCCGGGTGCGTTTGTTTCACCGAACGTCGCAGGGGGAGTTTGAGCCGGGTCATTACGAGGATTTTGAGCTGGTCGATTTGTCGGATTTAGCCGGGGAAATCGAAAAGTTCGTCCAGTCCGCGGTCGGGAAAAATATTCGGGAATAGTTCAGGGACTGCTTGTTCTCAACGGCCTGTCTTTTTTAGGAAAACATACAGCGGGTGGCTATTCATTATATCCTATGGTTTTTATAGGATATTACTGGGGAAAACCCGTACTTTTTCTATTCCAGCGGTCAAAACGGGCCTTCCAACACTGAAAAAGAAGAAAAAAGGGCATCGTCCGATAAATTTATAAAGTTTTCAGGTCCGGTAAACCGAAAAAGCCAGAGGAGGAGTTTCTTTGGGGGTTGGAGAAAAGTAGCAGAGAGATTGTGTAACCAGACGGAGTATGTAAATCTGAAGGGGGACGGGGCGATGGATCGAGCCGAATGGCGGGATATGAAATTTTGAGTCAATGAGGTGCCCCATGCAATGTATTGCGGTAATTAATCAGAAAGGCGGCTGCGGCAAGACGACGATATCCATCAATTTGGCGGCGTGTCTGGCCGACCGCGGCAAGCGGACTCTTCTGGTCGATATGGATCCGCAGTCGCACTGCGCGGTCGGACTTGCGGTTCCGGAGGATCAGATTGAAAAGAACATCTACGATGTTTTGATATCCGGGCACACCCAGTCCCATGTCGAACTGAAGCATATTGTCTGGCAGATTTCGCCGAATTTTGACCTGGCGCCGTCGGGGATCGAACTGGCGGCTCTGGAATCGCAACTGGCCGGCGAGGAAGGCCGGGAAAATTGTCTGTCCAATGTTCTGTCCCGTTTTGCGGGGGACTATGAGTATGTGATTGTGGATTGCCCGCCGGGCGTGGGGCTGCTGATGTTCAACGCGTTGCGGGCGGCGGACGAGGTTCTGATTCCCGTGGAGACGGGCTACTTCGCCCTGCACGGATTATCGCGACAAATCGAGACGCTGGAGGTTCTCCGGCAGCAGTGCAAGCAGGATATACGTTTTCATGTGCTGGCGAGCCTGTACGATGTACGGACCAAGCTGGCGCGGGAAGTGCTCAACGAGCTGAAGAAGAATTTCAAGGCGGAGCTTCTCCAGACGGTAATCAATTTCAATACGAAGCTGAAGGAGGCGGCGAGTTTCGGCCAGCCCATCAGCGAATACGATCCGGCGAGCAAGGGGATGCGGGATTTTGAAAACCTGGCAGATGAGCTCCTTTCGGTTTCCGGCAGTCCGTCGGAGAGCCGGCAGGCGATTGCCAGCATGGAGATGCAGTGGCAGGCCATCGAGAAAAACGCGGAAGAGATCGCCGCCCAGAGCCGCGAATTGATCGGCGAAAATCCCGTGCCGGTTCAGGAGAAGCAGAAAGAGGAAACCCTTCAGCAAAAGCTGGACAGCTTTTACGGCGTTCGCCTGGAGGAGGGGAAGGTCCGGTTTGCGGCCTTGTATCCGCAGGCGCAGACCGTTCAGCTTGCCGGCGATTTCAACGGGTGGAAGCCGGAAAGCACCTCTCTGGTCCGTCAGAAGAATAACGGCCGGTGGGAAGTGGAACTGCCTCTTTCTTCGGGCCGTTACCATTATCGGTATGTGGTGGATGGGCGCTGGCAGCAGGACCCGTACAACGAATCCTGCGAAGCGAATCCATTCGGGGAATATAATTCCGGGATAGAAGTGCATTGAGGACCATTCATGAACGCACCGTCCACGCCTCCCCCATCTCGCGGCATGGCTTCGATCGCGCACTATTTTCTTTCCCGACAGCCGATGGAGAGAATATCCCCTGATCGGGTCCGACATGGATTGGAACCGAACACGGGAACTCTGGCGGGGAGGACCGGCGAACCATCGGAAGAGCAGACGGTTTGCGGCTCCGTTCCGCCCCCTGTGACGCAAGCGTGGCGGGACGATGCCTTTTCGGGGGAGGAATGCCGGGTTGCGCCGACGGCCATCGCGTTGATCGCCGATCACCTTCCGGAGTGTTCGGTTTCCCTTCAGGCCTACGCCCGTCAGCTTTCGTATCACAACGGGCCGGCGAGCCTGATATGCTTGGACGATTCCCAGTCCCAATGGATTGATTTCAATCATGACGATTTGCCCGATTCCGCGGGCGGAGGCACGGAGTTTTCCGAACGTCTTGCGGCGCCGGAACTTCGGCTTCTTCTCGGGGAGAACGGCGGCGAGGCGGATTTTTCCACAGGCACGCGCGGCGGCATTCTGTCTGATCTGGCGGGCCGGAGCGAGACGCTGCTGGTGTCCCCGGCGCATCGGCATCTGAGGGGGATGAGAGAGATTCTTTCGTGCTGCAAAACCGCCGTGGTGTTCTGCCGGAGCGATTCGGAGGGCGTGATCGACGCCTATCAGGCGGTGAAGTGGCTTGTCACGGAGATGGATTACGCCGGCGAGATCTCTCTTTTTGTCTGTGACGGCCGATGCGACAACATCGACGACGTGCACCGCCGACTGGCGCAAACGGCGGAAACGTTTTTACACGTGGATATCCCTTATGCGGAATATCCTCAGCCCTGCGAGGTTCCCATGCAGCCGCAGAATCTTCCTTCGCATCTTTCCATGGATATGACCAGCCATTTGATCAATCTGCTTCAGGCGGAGCTGGGTTCCAACGGCACGGCTTCGGAGGCACAGCCAAAGGATCCCGCCGGTGAGGTTCCGCCGCCGATTCCGCCGTCGGACATTGCCGGGCGGCCTTTGCCGGAATCCGCCGGATGGAAGAATCCCTCTTCTTCAAGCCAGCCTGCGGAGCCGGCGATGGGTGAACCGCGTTTGTCTTCCGCAAAAACAGAGCCCTCGCTGCCGGTTCCACTGCGGCCTATTCCGGTCGAGGAATTTCCCCGCACGGAACGGCAGGTTGCCGATCTGCTCCAGATGCGGGTTCCGATGTGGCTTCGGCACACCCCCCCGGCTTTGACGCTGCCGGTGGCACTGCCCCCGCCTTTCGATGCCTCGTTTCGAGTCATTCTGGACAGTCAGGGGCGGGCGTATCTGCTGGCGGTGAATCTGCTCGGCGATCCGGGGTATCTCTCCGCGGCTTTGCAGGCCCGGGAGTGGATCCAGGAGCATCTCTGCCAGAGCATGCGGCATTTTCATCAGTTGAATTTCGCGCCCGGCGAGGAGGCGGGGATGATTCTGGTTCTCGGCGATGTCCGGCTCTGCGAGCAAACCCGCCGTCAAGCCGAGTCCATTACGCAATTTCCCTGTCATGTCGTGCAGCTTCATTTTCTGCAGACCGAGAGCGACAATTTCATTCTGCTGATTTAAGCGGGCAAACCTCTGTCCGAACCTTGACCAGAACCATCGTTCGATCGAAATCATTAACCGCGCATTCTCCTTTTCAAGCTGTTCAGCGGCACGGAGCGAACTCAGGCCTCAGGGCCAAAGCTAACTAGCCGTGAAGGCGTTCTTCACGGCTACTGCTTTTTAGGCCGCCTGGGGGGGAATCGCTGCGGTATCCCGTTTTTTTATTTCGGTCCCTGAATCCAGAACCTCCATCCAAATGGCTGTTTTGAGCCCGGAGTTATTGATTGCCAGTCGGGTGGAAAGGAATGCCCCGGTTATCAAATCCGTTTGAACAGGATGGCGGTGAGGTCGTCGGCCTGGGGGGTGTCGGCAAAATCCCGCAGGGCCTGTCGAATGCTTTGAAGGATATCGACGGCGGACCGGCTGTGGTGCTGAAGGAGCACGTCGGCGACGCGGTGGGAGCCGAACATGGCGCCATCGGATTTAGCCCATTCGAAAAAGCCGTCGGTCAGGAGGGCGAAAACATCGCCTTTCTGGAGGGGGATGTTCTGGACGGCGGGATCGAGGACATCTTCCATGATTCCCATGGGGATGCTGTTGGCGCGGAGGGCGTCGGTGATTCCGGTGTCGGCGTGATGCCAGAGGAGCGGTCCCTGCCCGGCGCTGAAATACTGCAGCAGACCGGTATCTCGGTGAAGCAATCCGAGAAATGTGGTTACGAACCGGTTGCCGGGGAGGTCGGCTTTAAGGAGTTTGTGTGCGTGGGGGATGACGGAATCGAGGTTGTCGTTCATGTGGAACATGGCGCGGAGCATGGCGCGGGTGGCCATGGAGATCAGGGCGGGACCGACGCCATGGCCGGTGACATCGCCGAGGACGAGGACGAGGCGATTTTCGTCGAGGGGGATGAAGTCGCAGAAATCGCCTCCGATTTCATCGCAGGGTCGGTTCCAGACGGCGATCTCGAAGCCTTTGAGATGAGGGGCGGATTTTGGGAAAAGGTTTTGCTGGATTTCGGCGGCGACTTTGAGGGCCTGTTCCATTTTCTGTTTGAGGAGGAATTCTTCGATGAGATGGGCTCGCTGGAGGGCGACGCCGGCCTGGGCGGAAAAGGCGGCGGCGAGGTCTTCGTCCTGCTGATTGAATGCGCCGGTTTTTTTGTTGAGGATTTGAAGGACTCCGACGAGTGCGCCGTTAAAATCCACCAGCGGGGCCGAGAGGATGTTCCGAGTGCGATAGCCGGTTTTTTTATCGACTTCGCGGTTGAAGCGGGGATCGGCGTAGGCGTCGGGGACGTTGATGATTTGCAGGGACATGGCGGTCGCTCCGGCCAGGCCCTTGTCGGCGGGGAACCGCAGTTCCCCCGTTCCTTCGGCGATGCGGGAGAAGAGTTCATGGCGGGATTTGTCGTAGAGGAAAATGGAGGCCCGTTCGGCGTGGAGGAGCTGCATGGAGGAATCGACGATCATCTGAAGGAGGGCGTCGAGATCGGTGGTAATTCCCATCGCTCGGGTGATATTAAGCAGGGCATGACATGAATCGTCATGAACGGCCATTTGAAAATCCTATACCGGTTTTATCCGTACGAAGGACTGAAACACATCGGAAACAGACAGGGATTTTCTGGTATGACCTGCGAAAAGTCAACGGATTTTCAGGATGCCCTGAAGGGCAAGCCGCTTGCGGAAATCGTCCGTTTCCGACGACTCAGTCGATGTTCACTACGGAATTGAGTGTGCCAAAGGAATTATTGGCGCACTCCAGATTATCCGGATCGAGCATCCACTGATTATCGACCTGGAATTTATATTCATGCCGGCCCGAGGAAAGGGAGACGGTGGTAGAATATTCTCCGTTTTTTGTTTTTTTCAGGGGAATGGGTTTCCAGTCGCTGAAATCGCCTGCGACTTCCACTTTCTGGACCTTGGAATGAGGTTTAAAGACGAACCGCATCGCACCTTTTTTTTGACCTTTAATCACCATGGCAACATCCTTGTATTACCTGCTATCAACACGTAATCCCATTTCCAGCAAATCATAGTAATAACTATTACATTTTTGTGCGGATTTTGTCAAATTCCGACCGCCATTGATTATTTCGGTAAAAACCGCGTGTTTATAATAGTTTTTACCCTGAAATCCGGGAGAATCAAGTGGCGGCGGGAAAAAGGGGATTGAAACTGGTCGGAGACGGCGGGTCGGGTCTGGAGTTGCCGGTGTAACAGGAATAATTACAGGAATTTATGGAAATTGGATGGCGGTGAATTGGATTCCGGGAATCGAAGAGAATTGCGGAGCGGATTTGGATTTTCGGCAGGGCGATAAAGCATTGCAGAAAAAGGTGTGATATGGTCGATGGCGGATAGAGGCGGCGGTGGAAATGCCGCGCACTGGGGAGGAGGGAATGGAGTATGTTTTTAAAACGGTACACATGAACCCTTATATTTTTTCCCATTCAGACGGAGAAATGAGCGGATTATGAATCAGAGGAACGTTCCGCATACTGGAGCCACGACACGAAAGACTGTGTTTGGAACATTTCGGCAATTTGGGAGTACCATTACCGGCACGGGCATTCCAGAGAGGCATCCGCTGAATCTGGAGGTTCTGGAAGCGAGGTGGCTGCTGGCGGGGCAGCTTGTGACGGGGGCGGAGGCGGACGGGGATGCGTATGCGATTACCCTTTCCGGGCCCGGGACGCTGATGAGCACGGATATCAGTTTGATTTCGCTGACGGGGACGACGGGATCGAGCAAGCTGATCGTGGAAGTGACAACGGCGGGGTCGAATGGAGATGGAAAGATTGCTGTGGGGATGATCGAAGCGAACGGAGCGGCGCTGGGGCAGATCGAGATCCAGGGGGATCTGTGCGGGATTAATGTGGGGAAGGTGAATAAGCTGGAGGCGCTGTCGCTGGGGAAGGGGAGCGGGAGCGGTATTTTTGCGTTCAATGATGATGTCAAGCAGATCACGGTACCGGAGGGGATCAGCGGGGCAACGATTAATATCACGGGCGATCTGGACAAGATGGTTGTGGGTGACAAGAAGACGATCGGAAGCGATATGAGCGATACGGAGCTATCGGTGG
>CAZOTP010000137.1:0-8614 GCA_964582655.1 uncultured Pirellulales bacterium
TGGTTCTGGGGGGATTTTATGTTTTGACAGGATTTTGGAAGGGTTTATAATGATTTTCAGCGGCTTATCAGGGCTTGTGGTTTCTGATTATCTCTAAGCCTTACTCGTGTCGAAAACCCGTTTTATACAGGAGTAATATGATGATGAAAGCCAAATCCGGAATTCTATGGTGTGCGGCGGTGATGCTGGCTGTGGGGCTGGCGGGCGCGGGGTGCAAAAAAACGAAGACCGAAGCTCCGGCGGCGCCCGAGAGCGGCGCGGCGGGCCAGGCGAAAGCGCCTGCCGCCGAATCGGCCGGGACGGCAGAAAACGTGATCGAGCTGACCTACAGCATTTTCTTCCCCCCCACTCACATTCAGTGCAAAACGGCGGAAGAATGGGCGAAAGAGGTGGAGAAACGCAGCAACGGGCGTGTGAAAATCAAAATTTTCGCCGGAGGTACGCTGACTCCCGCGCCGCAGTGCTACGAGGGAGTCGTCAAGGGGATGTCAGACCTAGGGATGAGCTGCCTGGCGTACACGCGGGGCCGTTTCCCGCTGCTGGAAGGTCTGGATCTTCCGGTGGGGTATCCGACGGGTGCGGCGGCGACGGCGGCGGCGAACGAACTGGTGGAAAAATATAAGCCGGCGGAAATTTCCGATACGCATGTGCTGTATCTGCACGCGCACGGGCCGGGCATTCTGGCCAGCAAGAAGGCCGTCCGGACGCTGGAGGATTTGAAGGGGCTGAAAGTCCGCGCGACGGGATTATCAACCAAGATCGTCCAGACGCTGGGCGGCACTCCGGTGGCGATGCCGCAGCCGGAGACGTACGAGGCGCTGCAGAAGGGCGTGGTGGACGCGACGCTGTGCCCGGTGGAGACGCTGAAGGGATGGAAGCAGGGCGAAGCGATTCAGTATGTGACGGACAGCTCCGTCATCGGCTATACGACGGCGATGTTCGTGGTGATGAACCCGAAGAAATGGGAGAGCTTGCCGGCGGATATTCAGACGATATTCACGGAGACCAGCCGGGAATGGGCGGTGAAACACGGCGCGGCGTGGGACCAGGCCGACGAGGAAGGCCGGGCGTTCATCCGCGAGCTAAAGCGGGAGGAAATTCCGCTTTCGGCGGAGCAGCAGGCGCTTTGGGCGAAAACCGTCCAACCGGTGCTGGATGAATACACGGCGGCGGCGAAGGCGAAAAACCTTCCCGGGGAGGCGTTTTTGAAGGATCTCCAGGCGATGGTCGCCGCGGCGAAAGCCGGAGGCGCCAAGTGATCGGATTTCCCGACACGGACGAGGATTCCGCCCTCTGGCGGGGGTATGCCCGCGTTCTGCGGATTCTGGTGTACGCGATGGCGGCGGCGGCGGGCGCGGGGATTCTGGCGATGGTCGCGGTGACCTGCGCGGAGGTGATTCTGCGCCTGGGGACACTGTCGCTGACAGGGGTGTACGACATCGTGAAAATCGCGGGGGGAATCAGCATGGCGGCGGCGCTGCCTTATACGACGGCGTGCAAAGGGCATGTCGCGATCGAGTATTTCTTTCATAAACTCTCGCGGCGCGGGCGAACCGTCGTGGACAGCCTGAGCCGCATCACAGTGTTCGGGCTGTTCGCGTTCCTGTCGTATGAGAGTTTCCAGTACGGCTCAAACCTCCGTCACACCGGGCAGGTTTCGCCGACGCTGGAGCTGCCGGATTACTGCATCGCGTACGTTCTTTCGTTTTCGTGCGCGCTGGTGTGCCTGATTAAAATTTATCACTTGTTTCATCCGGGACGGGAATTAATCAAACCATGACGCCTGTTGAAATCGGTCTTATCGGCTGCGTTCTGCTGCTGCTGCTTCTGGCCGGCAGCATGCCGGTCGCGTTTGCGATGGCGATTGTGGGCTTTGCGGGCTTCGCGTGGATTGTCAATCCGCAGGCGGCGGTCCACATGATCTCGGCGGATCTGTATGAGACGTTTTCCTCGCACAGCCTGACGGTCATTCCGCTGTTCGTGCTGATGGGACAGGTCGCGTTTCATTCGGGGATCAGCCGGAAGCTGTTCCACGCGGCGTATCACTGGATGGGCCCGCTTCCGGGGGGCCTGGCGATGGCGACGGTCGGAGCGTGCACAACGTTCGGGGCGATCTGCGGATCCGGCCCGGCGACGTCGGCGACAATGGCGATGGTGGCGCTGCCGGAAATGCGGCGGTACCGGTACGACATGGCGCTGGCGTGCGGGGCGGTGGCGTCGGGAGGCACCATCGGGATGATGATTCCGCCCAGCGTGGTGTTCATCGTGTACGGCATCATGACGGAGCAGTCGATCGGCAAGCTGTTCCTCTCCGGCATTTTGCCCGGCATCCTCACGGCGATTTTCTTTTCCATCGCGATTTACATACAATGCAAGCGGAATCCCCGGCTGGGGCCGGCGTCCGGGCCGCTGGGCTGGAAGGCAAAATTTATATCGCTGGCGGGGATTCTGGAAACGCTGATTCTGTTCGCACTGGTGATGGGAGGGATGTTCGCGGGGTGGTTCACGCCGACGGAAGGGGCGGCGGTCGGAGCGGGCGGGACGCTGGTCATCGCGGCGGTAAAAAAACAATGTTCCCTGAAAATGATTCGGCAGGCGCTTCTGGAAACGATGCGGACGAGCCTGATGGTGATGATTATCGTCGCGGGGGCGGTGATTTTCGGGCATTTTCTGGCGGTGTCCCAGATTCCCTCGGAGCTGGCGACGTGGCTGGGAGGGCTGCCTCTGCCGGCGTGGATGATCATCAGTTTCATGGTTATTTTTTATATCCTCGCGGGGTGCTTCGTGGACGCGCTGGCGCTGATTCTTTTGACCGTCCCTATTTTTTACCCCATCATGGACAATCTGCACTGCGATCCCATCTGGTTTGGGGTCATCATCGTGCTGGTTACGCAGATCGGGACCATCACGCCTCCGGTGGGCGTGTGCGCGTACGTGGTCGGCGGCATCGAGCGGGATGTTCCGCTGCAAACCGTGTTCAAGGGGTGCATTCCCTTTGTGTTGGCGCTGATTCTGGTGACGGCGCTG
The DNA here is from genome assembly GCA_964582655.1 of uncultured Pirellulales bacterium. GTDB lineage: Bacteria > Planctomycetota > Phycisphaerae > Sedimentisphaerales > SM23-30 > CAZOTP01. The sequence goes on from CAZOTP010000137.1 coordinate 3,028, forward strand.
TGCGTGGCGTTTCCGCAAATCTGCCTGTGGCTTCCCCATCAGGTGCGTTACTAGCGCCGCGGCAACCGGTCCGCCGGAAAGGAGCATGGACGATGGAACCTGCGAATTTTCCCGCCAGTCCGTACAAAACGATTCTGTTCTGCACGGATTTTTCGGCAAACGCCGACTTTGCGTTCGCCTACGCGTTGGACGCGGCAGTGCGTCGGCCCGGCTGCGCGCTCCATCTGCTCCACGTGATTCCGGAGACCGATGCGCAGTTCTGGAAAACGTATATTTACGAGGTGGAGGACATCGACCGGAAGGCCAAAGCCGACATCGATGCGAAGATCGAGCAGACGTATCGGCCCGGCGTTCCGGCCGGGGTGGATTTCCATTGCACGATCCGGGTGGGAAAGGATTACAAGGAGATTCTGTCCTTTGCGGAGGAGATCCAGGCGGATGTGATTATTCTGGGCCGCCAGGGTCATGGGACGCTGGGCAAGGCGTTTTTTGGCCGCGTTACGGAAAAAATTGCCCGTCACGCCGCCTGTCCGGTGCTGATTATCCCCCTGGATTACCAGAAAAAACGCGGGCTGTGAGGGTATTGTTTGTTCTACGGGCGGAAACTGTCCAATAATGAAGCCCCCCCCTTCCGATGGCCGATAGATAGAGTGGTACAGATACTATAGCTGTTTCTGGAGAGGCTCGGAAGCCCGATGGCAATTACGCTGATGTGTCCTAACTTACGCTGCCGCAAGATTTTAGCGGTTCCCGATTCGGCCCGCGGGAGTTCGGTCCGATGCGCGTACTGTCAGCAGATTCTTGTCGTGCCAAAGATTAAAAACGTGTTTAAGAAAACCGCGGTCGAATCCAAACCGGATGAGAACCTTTCGGAAAAACACGACCACAAAAAACAGCACTCCAAAAAATAATTTTATAACTTCATAAATAACAAGCCCTTGCCGATTTACGACAAGGGCTTTTTTTTATCTGCAAACCCCCTCCTGACGGCGGAACAATCCCACTTTGCCTCAAGAAAGGGCGGTAAGCGGATTTTCAGTCGGTTTTTTTGTCATTTCCGGAATTGGAGCTGGAGGCGCTGTCGATCTCGTTTTCGACGCCTTTGATCCCCTTCTTGAACTCCACGATGCTTTTTCCGAGACTTCTGCCGACATCGGGGAGCCGATTGCCGAAAATGAGTAAGCCAACAACCAGAATCACGGCGATTTCCCAAGGGCCAAGACCAAAACTCAGAATATCACAACTCATTGTATTTACCTCAGTTATAATTCACAGCCGCCCGCCTACAAGGCGAAGCCGGGATTGTTACATTTTATTATACCCTCGCGGAGCCTGGGAAGGAAACTATTTTTTGGCTCCCGCGGCCTGGAGAATTTGTCGAATCGCCTGAGGCGGGTCCTTGTGGGCAAAGACCGCGTTTCCCGCGACGAGCGTATCCGCTCCGGCATCCACGATTTTCGAGGCGGTATCAACATTGATCCCGCCATCGACTTCGAGTCTCTGGTCGCTTCGAAGCATGTTTCTCAACTGGCGGCAGCGATCGAGGCTTTCGGGTATAAAGCTCTGCCCGCCAAAACCCGGCTCGACAGTCATCAGGAGGACCATATCCACCCGTCCGATAATCGGTTCGAGCAATTTCACGGGCGTTTTGGGTTTGATGGAGACTCCGACCTGCGCCCCCAGATCGCGAATCTGCCGGACCATCGCGTTGGCGTCGGGGACGGCTTCAAGGTGGAAGGTAATCAGGTCGCTACCGGCCTTGACGTATTGGGGGGCATATGTCCCCGCATCGGAAATCATCAGATGGGTGTCAAAGAAGAGATTGCTGTGGGGCCGCAGCCATTTCACCACGACCGGCCCGATGGTGATATTGGGGACAAAGTGGCCGTCCATGATATCGATGTGCAGGATTTTCACTTCGTTTTCCACCTGACGAACATGGTCCGCCAAGCGTGAAAAATCCGCACTCAGGATGGACGGAGCGATTTCAATCGTCCCGGTTGGTGGCAATTTCCGCACAGCCCGACTCCTTGGCCGGAATGCTCCTCAACCCATCAGGGTCGGGAGAATTCGTTTTATTTGTTATCGAGGATTTCCAGGCAGGTAAAGGGTCTTCCTTCGAGGAATTCCAGGCTCGCTCCGCCTCCGGTGGAGATATGGCTCATGCGTTCATCGAGTCCCATATCTTCGACCGCCGCGGCGCTGTCACCGCCTCCGATGATGCTGGTGGCGCCGTTGTCGGTGGCTTTGGCAATCGCATCAGCGACCGCCTTGGTGCCGGCGTCAAAGGGGGGCATTTCGAAGACGCCCATCGGTCCGTTCCACACGATTGTTTTGGCGTCGGAGAGCTTGCTGGCAAAAAGTTTTCGCGTTTCCGGCCCGATGTCCAGCCCCTGCCAGCCGGCGGGGATGTTGCCGCTGTTGACCTTGTTTTCGGCGTGGGCTTTGAATTCCTGGGCGATGATATTATCCACGGGGAGGACCAGCTCGCAGCCTTTGGATTTCGCCGAGGCGAGCAGCCCCGAGGCCAGTTCCAGCTTGTCCATTTCGCAGATGCTGTTTCCGATTTCGTAGCCCTGGGCCTTGAAGAAGGTGTAGGCCATGCCGCCGCCGATGAGAATGCGATCGACCTTGGTCAGCAGGTTGTTGATCACATTGATTTTATCGCTGACTTTGGCTCCGCCGAGCACGGCGACAAAGGGTTTCTTCGGCTTGGAGAGGGCGTCGCCGAGATACTTCATTTCTTTCTCGATCAAAAATCCGCAGACCCGTTTTCCCGGTCCGAGGATGGAGGGCACGCCGAACATGGAGGCGTGTTCGCGGTGGGCGGTTCCGAATGCGTCGTTGACATAGATATCCGCCAGTTCCGCGAGCTGTTTGGCGAATTCGGGGGTGTTTTTGCTTTCGCCGGCATGGAAGCGGAGGTTTTCCAGAACAATGACATCGCCGGGCTTCATCTGATCGACCATCGCTTTGACTTGCGGTCCGATGCAGTCGGGGGCCAGCTTGACCTCTTTCTTGAGCAGTTCGCCGAGCCGTTTGGCGGTGGGAGCGAGGGAATACTTGGCTTCGGGCTTGTCCTTGGGACGCCCGAGGTGAGAGGCGAGAATCAATTTGGCTCCGCCCTGGATCGCGGCCTGAATGGAAGGCAGGGCCATCACAATCCGGCGATCGTTGGTGATATTGCATTTTTCATCGAGGGGCACATTAAAATCGACGCGCATGAATACGCGTTTTCCTTTAACATCGATATCCGCAATCGTTTTCTTAGCCATGGCTTTGACCTTTCCAAAAATAGGTTGGAAAATCCAACTGTAAACGCATCAACGGTGATATGCAAAACAGGACTCAGGGAAATGGAAATCCCTGAGCCCTGCTGTCATCCGGATGCCGCTTCTTACATCAGCGAAGCGAGTTTCTTCATCAGATCGACGGTGCGGCAGGAATAGCCCCACTCGTTGTCATACCAGCTTACGACCTTGACGGTTTTGCCGCCATCCTTGGGCAGCGTCATGGTCGAGAGGGCGTCAAAAATGCTGGAGTGATCGTTGCCGATAATGTCACTGCTGACAATCGGCTCATCGCAGTAGGCGAGAATGCCCTTCAATTCGCCTTCGGCGGCCTTTTTGACGGCGGCGTTGATTTCGGCGACGGTGACGGACTTCTTGAGCTCCGCGACCAGATCGACCACGCTGCCGGTGATGACCGGAACGCGAAGGGCGAAGCCGTCGAGCTTGCCGTTCAGATCGGGAATAACTTTGCCCACGGCGCGAGCGGCGCCGGTGGTGGTCGGGATGATGTTCATGGCGCCGGCGCGGGCCCGGCGAAGATCTTTGTGGAAGAGGTCCTGGATGTTCTGATCGTTGGTGTAGGCGTGGACGGTGGTCATGAGGCCTTTTTCAATCCCGAAGGCCTGATGAAGGACCTTGGCTAAGGGAGCCAGGCAGTTGGTGGTGCAGCTGGCGTTGGAAATACAGTTGTGCTCTTTCTTGAGGAGGTTGTCGTTGACGCCGCAGACGATGGTGGCGTCGATTTCATCCTTGGAGGGGACGGACAGAATGACTTTTTTGGCGCCGGCCTTGAGGTGGTCGCCGTAGCCGCCCTTTTCCGATTCGCGTTTGGTGAACACGCCGGTGGATTCCAGGACAATCTGGGCGCCCAGGCTGCCCCAGGGGAGCTTGGCGGGGCTTTTTTCGGCGAGGACCTTGATGGCCTTGCCGTTGATGACCATGCTGTCGCCCTGGACGGCAACGGTGCCCTTGAAGGGTCCCATCACGGTGTCATATTTGAAGAGGTGGGCGTTGGAGGCCACATCGCACAGATCGTTGATCGCGACGACTTCGAATTCCGAGGCCCGCTGGGCGAGAATCCGCATGACCGTCCGTCCGATACGCCCGAATCCATTGATACCGACTTTGATCGCCATTGTTCTAACTCCTTGCTATTACTGGGTTAACTTTGCGTTATCCATTATTTTCGATCCGGAGCCGTTCTGAACAACCCATGTCCAGAATTTGTCCGTCCCGGCTGATAACCGCCAACAGCTTAGGGATTGTCGGGAGCATGTCAAGCGAAAATCCAGATGTTTTGAGGATTGGGATCTTCCCGCAAATTTCAGATTGATTTACAAGGATCTTTTCTTGCCACATTTGGGAAGGATACGGTACAATCCAATCGAGCGGTATTCATAAGGTATCTGACAGAAATCTTTGATTCATGGCATAATTTTGGGGTGCCAATATGCAGGAACGTACGGATTCGGACAGGCGAAATGAATTCGAGACATTGAGACGTGAAACGATCCAGGCCGGGGCAGTTTTTGTCCTTTTGTTTCTGGTCGTTTATTTTCTGGCTTTTCGATGGCTCTGGCCCGCGGCGGAGAATACATTTCGGTTTGGCATGGCCATGATGATGTTTCTGACGGGAGTCTTCTGTTTGCAGCTTCCCTATTTTGAAACCCTCTATCGCAAGGCATACCAAGAGCGGACGGAATATGCAGAGGGGAAAAAACTATTTTCCTTCAAACAGTGGCTCAGCCCGCCTGACGACACACCGGGTCTTATATTTTGTTTGTCCTGGATCGTGGCGGAAGCAATCTGCATCGGAATTATTATGTATCTGGCTTATCACGCATCCTGTCGTTATTCCTTACACAATCAGGCAACTCTTTTGAGTTTGACGGCGGGAAACCTTTTGTATTTCCTGTTCACGATAGGTATGCCAAAGATGATCTATCGGCAGGGCGAACGGGACCGGCAGAAAGCTTTGGAGGCAGACACTTCAAACCAGAAGTCCGGCACAATGGGCCAGAAAATCGGCATTGATAACAAATGGTCAAGAATCAGTATTCGAGTTTTACTTGTCTCCAATGTGATTTTCTGGCTGGTTGCAATACCGCTTTTCTTTGGCGTATCTAAACATTTGATCTATTTACCCGCCGTGCTATTGCTCGTCTTCTATGCCGTATTGAACCATATGGCATATAGAGACGGGGTTAACCATGTGCAGGAAGAAAATAACATTGCCGCAAAACCGGGATTTTGGCTTTACAAAAAAACGATCCAGCTTAACTTGACATGGATTATCC
>CAZOTP010000138.1:0-8611 GCA_964582655.1 uncultured Pirellulales bacterium
CCGCGACGGGCGTTGCTGCGGCTCATTCGGGTCCGTTTTCAGGTTATCTGACATACTCTGGACATATCAAGCTCGTTGCTGTCTTAAAGAGGGGTTAGTATAGCGGACGGCGGAAAAATTGCAAGGGGGTTTTGGGCGAAAAGGAGCGGCGAAGGAATATTTTTGTAAATGTCTATGTAATATGGAATTATGACACATTTCGCGGTTTTTATTGGTCCTGGAGGACGGAAAAGGCAATAATTCGGAGCGGGTCCGGCAATAACCGAGTGAAGTCCGTCGTTTTATCGGGTAGAGAAGTGAATATGGAACAGGAGCTTCTGAGGCAAACGATCGAGCGGTGCAAGAAGGGCGAATCGGAAGCATTTGTATGGCTTTTGAATCAGTACGGGGGTCGATTGTACGGCTATTTTCAGAGGCTGAGCGGTTCGGAGCTCGAAGCCGAGGATCTGGTGCAGGAGATGTTTGCGAAGCTGATCCAGTCGATCCGGAAGTATGAGGCGAGGGGGAATTTCGAGGCATGGCTGTTTCGGGTGGCGGCGAACCTGGTGCGTGACAAGGCGCGAAAGCGGAAGCGTTCTTTGAAAACGATATCGATTTTTCAGAGGGAAGGGGAAGGGGAGGAGATGCCGGTTTCGGCGGCGGATGATTCGCCGGGTCCTGCGGAGCGGGTGGAGCTGAACGAGCAGATTACGCGGGTGCAGGCGGCGCTGAATCAACTGCCGGAACTGGATCGGGAGATTATCATCCGCCGGCATTACAGCCAGATGAGCTTCAAGGAACTGGCGGAGCAGTACGATCTTCCGGTGGGAACGGTATTGGCGAAGGTGCATCGGGGGATGAAGAAACTGAAAGGAATGCTGGAAAGCCATGCGTACGAATGAGACGGAAATTCGAGCGATATTGAAGGAAGAGGGTCTGGCGGCGGACCAGATCGACCGGATCGCGGACGAGATTCGCCAGGGGGATGAGCTGCTGGAGCGGGTGTTGCCGGCGGCGATTCCCAGCGGCGTTCGGGGGCGGGTGGAGGAATCGATTCGAGCGAATCTGGCAGCCCGGAAGACGGGCAGTGTTTCACGAAGATGGAGCCGCGGTTTGCTGGCGGCGGCGGCATGCCTGCTGCTGCTAATTGGAATTACGGCATTTTGGCGCATACATCCGGATGGTGTCAGAACAACGGAGCCGGTTGCGGCGAGTACACCTTATGCCAATGAGCAGGCGATGACGGATCTGATCTTTCTGGCGGAAGATTTTCAATTGGAAGACAGTCAAGGCCTTGTTTTTGTGGACATGCTGGAAGAGTGGATTGATGAAACCAACAATACCAACAACCCATTAGGAAAGGAGCCAAATCATGAAAACCTATATGGTATGTATCGCGGCGTTCATGCTGGGATGGTGTAATCTGGCGCTGGGAGCGGAGACGGCGGCGAAGGGGAAGGAGACTGCCAAGGCGGCGAATACGGAAACGGAAACGAACTGGGATCTGCTGCTGGAGAACAGCGACGTGGCGGAGGAACTGGCCGGTCAGCCGGATGGCGCGGGGATGGGGCCGGGTCCCGTGGAGCAGCGGCCTGGGATGGATGAACGGCCTCGGATGGGCGGACGGGGGCGAGGCGGACGGGGAATGGGACCGGCCGGCGGGCCTGGAATGGGTCCGGGGCCCGGAGCGGGGATGGACGGCGAGAAAGGGCCGGGGCCGGGGCCGGGACCGGGAGCAGGTCCGGACGGCGGGGACCGGCCTCGCTGGGGCATGGGAGACCCGGAACAGCTTTTGGAGTTTTTGAACGAACACGAGCCGCAACTGGCGGAAAAGCTGGGCGCGATGGAGAAGGAGAATCCGCAGGCGTATCGCCGGAAGATGCGGGATGTGGCGCGGATTTACGGCCCGATCATGGTGCAGATGCGGCGGGATCCGGAGATGGCGAACCTGTCGCTTCAGAAGGTGCGTCTGATTCTTCAACAGCAGCAGCAGTTGAATACGGTGAATGAGGCCGGTGCGGAGAAGGCGGATCTGGGGCCTTTGCGGGAGACGGTCGGGAAGCTGTTTGACATCATCGTGGCACAGCAGGAACATCGGATGACGAAGATCAAGGAGCGGATGGAGGGGATGCCGGTCCGGCAGGACAAGGAGAAAGCCGTGGCGGCGGCGAACCGGCGAGCGGGCCGGCTGGAGCACTTCAAGGATCGGCTGCAGCAGCGCCAGGGGAACCTGGAGAACTGGAAGAAGAACCGCGACAAGCTGGTGGAGGACCGGGTCCAGCAGCTTTTGCAGGGAATCGAGCCGTTCCCGTGGCATTAACCGGCATTTCTCACCGTCTTTTTGTTTCCTTCCTGGGTCAAAAACCTGGTGAGAAAAGCAGGGTAAGAATTTAGCGACAATGGTATTTGGCGACGCAAGGGAAATCCCATCCGGGATTTCCCTTTTTTATTTTCGGGTTTGCCGGGGAATCCGGTTCTCGGTTTTATCGAGGGGGCGAGAGCGGAAACGAAGGATGTTTCTTTCATAAGCCATTGATTAGGATAAGGTTATATTATTTACATTTCGACGGTTTTCCCGGAGCTATCGAATTAAGTGCCTCCAGGACTTTGTTTTTGGGTCTGAAAACCCTACGCCAATCGGACAAAATCATAAAATAATGGCAAAAACCATGATCTTTTGCTATAATCCATTTACTTAAATCAATCTAAACTCCGTCTATCCTCCCCCCGGCCTGCGGTTTGACGCGGGGGATGGGGTATTCATGGATCGGAATCGCTATGGCGGAAAGGAACCTATAGAGTGGACTTGTAATTGGCATCGGGAGGGACGGGAGCAGAATCGAAGAGGAACAAACCAGCGAAGATCCTGCGTTGAAGAAACCCAAGGCCATTCAGGATTCATATACGCGGAACGTAACAGGGACCCGGCGATGAAACCGAGCCGAATGAAATTTAGGAAAACGGAAACCCCGCCAACGGAGGCCAAGGTGAAGCAAGGCGGCAACGTTGAGACGCTTCGGGTCGAGTCGAAGGGGAATCTGAATGCCGCGCTGCAGGAAGTGCTCCAGGAACGGAACCGGCTGGAAGCGGTGATGGAGGCGCTGCCGGTGGGGGTGGCGATTCTCGATGCCCGGGGAGGGACCCTGGAGGCGAACGAGGCGTTCGAAGAGCTCTGGGGGGAACTTCGCCCGGCCGCCCATACGATTGAAGATTATGCGAAATACAAGGCGTGGTGGGTGGAAACGGGTCAGCCGCTGAAGCCGGAGGACTGGGCGTCGGCGCAGGCGATTTTACGGGGGAAAACCGTCAAGAATCAGCTTCTGGAAATCGAACGGTTTGACGGGTCGCGCGCGGTAGTGCTCAACAGCGCATCGCCGATTTTTAACGCCGAGGGGAACATCACCGGCTGCGCGGTGGCGATCCAGGACATCACGGCTTTGCACCGGGCGAACCAGGCGGTGCGGCAAAGCGAAGAGCGTTTGCAGCAGTCGCTTCTGATCGGCCGCTCGTTCACGTTCGACTGGAACCCGGCGACCGATGCGGTGCTTCGCTCGCAAAGCTGCGAACCGATTCTGGGGCTTTCCGGCGGAGACATCATTCATGATACGGGGCAGCGGTATTTTCAGCGGGTGCATCCGGAGGACCGGGAGCGGTTCGTCGGGATTTTGAAGGGTCTGAAGCCCGGCGGGGAATCCTATGAGACGGAATACCGGGTGATCCGCGGAGATGGAAGCATCGCCGTGCTGGAGGAAATCGGAAAGGGCGAGTTCGATGGCGAGGGACGATTGATCCGGCTGTTCGGCACGGCGACGGACATCACCGACCACAAGCGGATGGAGGAAGCGCTGATCCAGAGCGAGCAGCGGTACCGGCTGATCTCGGAGTACTCCGACGATGTGATCTGGACGATGGACCTGGAGACGCAGCGATTCACGTATGTCAGCCCGTCGATTCAGAAACTTCGAGGCTATACGCCTGAAGAAGCCATGACCCAGCGGCTGGAAGATGTTCTTACGCCGGAATCCTGGCGCGAGGTATCGGTGAACCTGAGCCAGCGAATCGCGGCATTCGTTGCGGGGGATGAATCCATGCGGACGGTGGCACGGCAGTTCGAACAGCCCCGGAAGGACGGGACGGCGGTCACCGTGGAGGCGGTCACGACGATTCTGACGGACGCGGGCGGAAAGCCCGTGGCGCTGCTTGGGGTATCTCGCGACATCACCGAACGCAGGCGGGCCGAGGCGGCGCTGCGGGAAATCCGGGAGGATCTGGATCATGCGCAGGCGGTGGGTGGCATCGGGAGCTGGCGGCTGGATGTCCGGAAGAATGTTCTGACCTGGTCGGCGGAGAACCACCGGATTTTCGGGATTCCGGAAGGGACGTCGTTGACGTACGAGACGTTTCTTTCCACCATCCATCCGGACGACCGGGAGTACGTCGATACAAAATGGAAGGCGGCGCTGACCGGCAAACCCTATGATATCGAGCACCGCATCATGGCGGACGGGCGGATCAGGTGGGTGCGAGAAAAAGCGTATCTGGAATTCGACGCCCGGGGCGAACTGCTGGGCGGATTCGGAATTACACAGGATATCACGGAGCGAAAAGATATTGAAAACCAGATGGAGTCGCTGGCGAGATTTCCGGGGGAAAATCCCAATCCGGTATTGCGCATTTCGGCGGAGGGAGTGATTTTATACTGCAACAAGTCGGGGGCGGGAATTCTGGAGGAATGGAAGCGGAGCGTGGGCGAGACGGTTCCGGCGGGCTGGCGCCAGCGAATCGCGGATGTGTTACAGAAGGGGGAAGAACATTCCGAAGATCTTTTATGCGGGGCTCGTCTGTTCAATTGCGTCCTTGCGCCCGTGGCCGAAGGAAGGTATGTGAACCTGTACGGGCGGGACATTACGCAGCAGAAAAAGGCCCAGCAGGCGCTGCTCAAGGCGCATAGGGAATTGCAGGAAAAGGTGGCGGAGCGGACGGAGGAGCTTACGCATACGGTGGAAATTCTTCAGAAGGAAATCCAGCGTCGGACGCGGGCGGAGCGGAAACTCAGCGAGCGGAGCCGGATTCTGGAGGCGTTTTTCGCCCATACCCTCACGCCGCTGGTGATTCTCGATCCGAACTTCAACTTTATCCGCGTCAACGAGGCCTACGCCAAGGCGTGCCAGAAGGACATTTCGGAATTCGAAGGGCACAATCATTTCGAGTTTTATCCCGATGCGGAAAACCGGCGAATCTTCGAAACGGCGGTGCGGACGAAAACCCCCTATCAGGCGGTTGCCAAGCCGTTTACGTTTCCCGATCACCCGGAGTGGGGCGTGACCTACTGGGACTGGGTTCTTTTTCCGCTGCTGGATGAGAGGGGTGAGGTGGAATATCTGGTGTTTTCGCTGAAAGACGTGACCGAATCGCAGTTGGCGCAGGAAAAAATCCAATCGGAACGCCATCGGCTTCATACGGTTTTGGAAACGCTTCCGGCGTATGTCTGTTTGATCACGCCGGACCATCACATGCCGTTTGCAAACCGCGTTTTCCGGGAGCTGTTCGGGGAGTCCGGCGGGAAGCGATGTTATGAATTTTTGTTTGACCGGACCGCTCCCTGCGAAGTCTGCGAAACCTTCAAGGCGCTGGAAACGCAGGAACCGCATCAGTGGGAGTGGACCGGGCCCAACGGCCATTTTTACGATGTGTTTGACTTTCCCTTCACCGACACCGACGGCAGCCGTCTTATATTGGAGATGGGAATCGATATCACCGAGCAGAAACAGTCGGAACTCCGCAGCGGGATCACGAACACGCTTCTGGAGTTATTCGCCCGCAAGTCATCGCGGAAGGAATATCTCGATTCGGTGGTGAACGAGATCGGGGCGTGGTCGGGTTGCCGGTGCGCGGGGATTCGGCTGGCGGACGCGAACGGCTGTCTTCCGTACGTCTCGCGGGTGGGTTTTCCCGAAGCATTCCTGGAGTCGGAGGGAACGCTCCGTCTTCACCGCGATTCCTGTCTGTGCATCCGGGCGGTGACGGGTCTTCCGGACTGTCCGGATCGCAAGCTGGTGACGGCGCGGGGGTCCTTTTACAGCGGGGATACGTTTTCCTTTCTGGAGAGCCTGACGGAGGCGGAGCAAGCAAGGTACCGGGGCGCATGCATGAAACACGGCTTTGCATCGCTGGCGGTAATCCCGGTTCGGTACCGCGATACGATTCTGGGTGCCATCCATCTGGCGGATGAAGCGAAGGGGAAGGTTACGCGGGAGACGGTGGAGTTTCTGGAGAGCATGGCGTCGCTGATCGGGGAAGCGATTCACCGGTTCGACATGGAAGAGCAGCTTCGTCACAGCCATGAAAAGCTGCGGTCCCTGGCGCTGGAAATCGAGCTGGCGGGAGAGAACGAGCGACGGCAAATCGCGGTGGATCTGCACGATTCCATCGGTCAGATACTCTGTTTTTCCGCCAACGAATTGAAAGCCCTTTCCCAGGGCGACGGCGCGGCGAACGACCTGCTGCCTTCGATTACCCGTCAGCTCGAATCGGCGATCGAGCAGGTTCGGTCGCTGAGTTTCGATTTAAGCCCCAGCCTGCTATACGATCTGGGTTTGTCGGCGGCGGTGGAGGAGCTGGCGGAAAAATTCAGCCGGGAGCGCAACATCCCCTGCCGGGTGTCGAGCTGCCCGGAGCCAATACCACTTACGAACGCTGTGAAGATTCTGTTGTACCGGTCCGTTCGCGAACTGCTGATCAATATCGCCAAGCACGCCCAGGCAAGCGAGGCGATCATCACGCTGCGTCAAAACGATCGTCTTCTTCTGATCGAGGTGGAGGATGACGGGCGCGGGTTCCAGATTCCCCAGCACGTTCTTTTTGCGCGGGAAACCAAGGGATTCGGCCTGTTCAGCGTTCGGGAGAGGATTCTACGCATTGGGGGATCGCTGGACATTCAGCCCCGCCCGCAGGGGGGAACGCGGATCCTGCTTACCGCTCCGCTACACGAGCATACCCCCGCCCCCGGAGAATCGCATGAGCATTAAAGTTCTGCTGGCCGATGACCACGAGATGGTCCGACACAGTTTAAGCCGTTCTCTTCGGCAGGAAAAAAACCTGGACGTCGTGGGGGAAGCCTCGAACGGGCATACGACGCTGGAGCTGGTCGGTCAACTAAGCCCGGATGTGGTCGTGATGGACATTTCCATGCCCGATCTGAACGGGATCGAAGCGACCTATCAGATCGCGCGGGAATATCCTCGCGTGAAAGTCATCGGGCTGTCGATGCATTCCAGCAGCAAGTACATCCGGGAGATGTTCAAGGCGGGGGCATCGGGGTATCTGCTGAAAAACAGCTCCTATGAAGAGCTGGTCGGTGCGATTCGGACGGTGATGAACGGCAAGCAGTATATCAGTCCGGGTATCGGGGAAACCGTGATTCAAAGCGTTATGGGGAAATCGGGAGAATCTCCCACGGCCTATTCCCTTTTAACCCCCCGGGAGCGCGAAGTCCTTCAGCTTCTGGCGGAAGGGAAAACCGTCAAGCAGATCGCGCTGCAACTGGATATCAGCCACAAGACGGTGGAAATCCATCGCATGAAAATCATGGAAAAGCTGAATATCGACAATATCGCGATGCTGACGAAATACGCCATCCAGGAAGGTCTGACGCTGCCGGAACCCTGATTGGCCGTGAAGGGAGGACGGGAATTCCGGCTCCCAGGCGGACTCCCCCGCCTTTACCCCTTTTTATCCGTCGCGATTATTTTGCGGGGTCGGAGGAGAATCGGAGGATCGCAGGCGGGCGAGGATTTCGCGGCCTCCGGTTTCCAGGAGAAGCATCGCCAAATCCGCCGCCAGGCGGTTTGCCTGATCGAGGGGTGCGGATTGGGTTTTTCGAATGACGGTTCGGGCGTCGGGATCGGAGAGGAAGGCGCGGATGGTGAGCGCGTCGTCCCGGACGGAGGCGTACACGCCAAGGGGGATGCTGCAGCCGCCTTTCATGGCAGCGAGGATGGCTCGTTCGGCCTCGACGGCGAGGCGGGTTTCGGGGTGGTCGAGTTTCGCCAGCAGATTTTGGAGGGGTTGATCGTCGGAGCGGATTTGCAGGGCCAGTGCGCCCTGAGCTGGAGCGGGGATAAAATCTTCGGGGGGAAACGTCATAGCGATTTTATGGGACAATCCCAGGCGGTTCATCCCCGCGCAGGCGACGATGGCGGCGTCGATTTGGCGGGATTCGACCTTGGCGATTCGGGTTTCGACGTTGCCCCGGAGGGGGACGCCCCGAAGATCGTTTCGAAGGAGTTTGAGCTGGGCGAGTCGGCGGAGGCTGGAGGTTCCCACGACGGCGCCGGGGGGCAGGTCAGCCAGGGAGGAAACGGGAGCGATCAAAGCGTCGGCGGGGGAATCGCGTAGGGGGACGGCGGCGAGGACCAGGCCCGGCGCGGGGGCGGTGGGCAGGTCTTTGAGGCTGTGGACGGCGAGGTCGGCGGCGCCGTCGAGGAGGGCCTTTTCCACTTCGGAGGTGAAAAAGCCGACGGACTGGCTTTTGTAGAGGAAATCGGCGGGGTCCTGATCGCCTTTCGTGGAGATGATGACGAGGGAAATGTCGAGGCGGGGCTCGAGGGCCAGGAGGGCCCGTTGGCCGAGG
>CAZOTP010000139.1:0-8506 GCA_964582655.1 uncultured Pirellulales bacterium
TTCGGTATTTTGGCAGGATTTTCGGAATGCGAGTGCATGCGGGATTGATGATACTATCGGCGGGGCTGCTGGGGACGGGGTGTCAGCGGGTGAACTATACGGCCAGCGAGGAGGCGAAGTATTTCCGGCCCGTGGTGTCGGTGATGAACCTGGAGTGCCGGGCGCCGGTGCGGATGAAGTGGAACGTGGGGCAGGGGATGACGGAGCAGTTGAGCGACCGGCTGAGGCTGACGAAGCGGTACGTGGTGCTGGAGCCCGGTCAGGGCGGCAAGGGCCGCGGCCGGGAGCCGGAGGGCCGGACACTGCAGTATCTGATCAAAGGGAAGATCACGGATTTTGGAATTATCAAAGACACGGAAAAGGGGATGATGGACTGGGGGCCTTTCCGAAGCGACGGGCAGGCGATCGCGGCGGGGACGTTTTACGTGGTGGATGTGCAGACGGGCGAGGTGATTGCGACGAAGACGGTGGAGGGCCGGGCGAACGTGCAGAATCCCAAGCCGGAGAAGATCGTGGTGGAGGAAAAGGTGAAGGGGACGGGCAAGGACAAGGGGAAGGATACGGTGAAGAAGAAGACCATCGAGAAACCGAGGCCCCCGATCGATTACAACACGATGGCGTTCGGCGGATCGACGTTTTACGATACGCCGATGGGCGAGGCAACGAACGCGATGCTGGAAAAAGCGGTGGCGGAGATTACCCGTGCGATCAACGAGCAGCCTTTCCAGCCGAAGATCGCCTCCATTATTAATGATCGGGTGGTGATTAATGCCGGTCAGAACCGGCGGATCGCGGTGGGATCGGTGTATCTGGTGAGGCCCCGGTCGGAGAACGTGGTGGATCCGGATACGGGGGAGGTGCTGGGGCACGTGACGGGCAAGACGCTGGGGGAGGTGCAGGTGGTGCAGGTGATGGAGCGGATGGCGATTGCCAGAGTGCTCAACGGGTACGGGTTCGAGGCGGGCCAGTCGCTGGT
Source organism: uncultured Pirellulales bacterium (assembly GCA_964582655.1). Classification (GTDB taxonomy): domain Bacteria; phylum Planctomycetota; class Phycisphaerae; order Sedimentisphaerales; family SM23-30; genus CAZOTP01. Next base: position 977 of record CAZOTP010000139.1, read on the forward strand.
GCCGCTGGCGGCGGAGGGTGCAAAACCGCCGGCGGAACGAAGCCATTACTGATTATCGGACGGGGGTTTAGCGAAAGAATGAAGGATCGGTCAGGGGGTTTTTTCTTGCAAAGGGAATCGGCATCTGATACATCGGGAGCGATAAAACCGTGTCAGGAGACGATCATGAATAGAATGAATCGATGCCGATTGGCAGTGGCGATGGCGCTGGGTTTGGCGGGTCTGGTCGGGTGCGGGGAGAAGAATGCGGTGGAGCTGAACCAGAAGGCGCAGATTTACATGAAGCACGGGGAATACGATCAGGCGATCGAGGTGCTCAAGAAGAGTCTGGACCAGGATCATGAGAACGCGCCGAACCATTATTATCTGGGGCAGTGCTACGAGGCGATCGGGAAGATCGAGAAAGCGATTTATGAATACGAGCTGGCGGTTCGGTTCGGGCCGTCGGTGGAGGCGTCGCATCTGAGCCTGATCGAGGCGCTGCAGAAGGATGACCAGGTGGACCGGTCGGTGCTGGCGACGCGGACGTTCGTGAAGAACCGGGAAGGCCGGGCGGGGGATTTTATTTACTTCGCGGAGATGTTCGCGGAGAAGGGGATGCCTCTGCAGGCGATCGTGGCGTATGAGCGGGCGCAGGAAGTGGAGCCGACGAACGCAGCGCCGAGCGTGGCGCTGGCGGATTTCTACGCGCAGCACGGGGACACGGAAAAGGAAAACGAGATGCTGGTGGGGGCGTTTAAGATCGATCCGAATTATCCGGGCCTGATCCAGCGGCTGGAGGGAAAGAATTACCGGATCGAGGTGCCCCAGCCTGTGAAGCGCCGGGAGATGACGCCCCTGGAGAAGGAATTGAAGGAAACGCCGTAACGGGTGAACTGCTGAAGCGAGGAGGAGGTCTGCATGAAGAAGCTGGCGGAGCTTTCGCATGTGTCCGTAAGCCAGTTTGAGCGGCGATTCAAGCACTTGTTCCAGACGACTCCGAAGACGTATGTAATGAAGCTGCGTCTGAATGCAGCGTGCCGAAAGCTGAGCCAGACGAATCAGTCCGTCGCGAACATCGCGGTGCAGACGGGATTTTACGATCACAGCTATTTTACAAAGATGTTCAAGAAGTCGCTGGGGGTGACGCCGAGGCAGTACCGGAGGGATTATTTTCGCCCGCGGGGATAAATAAAAAACCCCATTGGGATCAATGGGATTTTATATTTCAAGCGGAGGTGTTCTTGAAGGAAAACGGGATTAATGTTTGAAGTGGCGTTTTCCGGTGAAGATCATGGCGATGTTGTGTTTGTCGCACTCGTCGATGGAGAGCTGATCCTGTTTGGAGCCGCCGGGCTGGACGATGGCGGTAATGCCCGCGGCGGCGGCCTGCGTGACGTTGTCGGGGAAGGGGAAGAAGGCGTCGGAGGCCATCGCGGAGCCTTTGGATTTTTCCCTGGCCTGGCGGATGGCGAGCATGCCGGAATCGACGCGGTTCATCTGGCCGGCGCCAACGCCGACGACGGATTTATCCCTGGCGAGCACGATGGTGTTACTCTTGACGTGTTTGACGACGGTCCACGCGAGGCGCAGGTCGGCAAGTTCTTTTTCGGAGGGTTTGCGTTTGGTGACGCAATGAATCTGATCGGGTTCCCAGCCGGCGAGGTCCCGCTGCTGAGCGAGCATACCTCCCACGATGCAGCGGAGGTCATATTCGGCGGCGTTGATTTTGGATTTATCGATAGGGCCGGTTTCCAGGAGCCGGGCGTCTTCGCGCCCCCAGCGTTTTCGGGTGCGAATCATCTCGACGGCGGCGGGCTCGAAGGTCGGCGCGATGATGACTTCGGCGAAGAAGCCGGCGGCGCCGAGGTCCTTGCCCCAGCGGGTGTAGCATTCGCAGATGGCGTCGGCAAGCTCTTCGGTGACGGGGCGGTTGAAGGCCAGGATGCCGCCAAAGGCGCTGGTGACATCGGCGATGTAGGCTTTGCGGTAGGCTTCGGCGATATTGGGATCGACGGCGCAGCCGCAGGGATTCATGTGTTTGACGACGACGGCGGCAGGCTCGTCGAATTCCTTGACCAGCTCGAAGGCGGCGTTGGTATCCATGAGGTTGTTGAAGCTGATCTGCTTTCCGGCGCCGATTTGTTTGGCGTAGGCAACGCAGGGTTCGGCGGTGGGTTTGGCCAGCCGGTAGAAGGCGGCTTTCTGGTGGGGATTTTCGCCATAGCGAAGCTCTTCGCCCCGCTGGAGGGAGAGGGTGAGTTTTTCGGGGAAAGTGTCGCCGGCCTGGGCGGCGAGCCAGGAGCTGATGGCGCTGTCGTAGGCGGCGGTGAGGGCGAAGGCCTGACGGGCGAGCAAGGCGCGGGTCTGGGCGGTGACGGCGCCGTCGTTGGCGTTCATTTCCTCCAGGACGGTTGGATACTGGTCGGGCGAGGTGACGATGGTGACGAATTTATGATTTTTGGAGGCGGAGCGGACCATGCTGGGGCCGCCGATGTCGATGTTTTCGATGGCGTCTTCGAAAGTGCAGCCGGGTTTGGCGACGGTTTTTTCGAAGGGATAAAGGTTGACGCAGACCAGGTCGATGGGCTGAATCTGGTTGTCGGTCATGGCTTTGACGTGCTGGGCGTTGTCGCGCAGGGCAAGGAGTCCGCCATGGATTTTGGGATGCAGGGTTTTGACGCGGCCGTCCATCATTTCCGGGAATCCGGTGACTTTGTCGATGGGCGTGACGCTGATACCCGCTTCGGCGAGGGATTTCGCGGTGCCTCCGGTGCTGATGATTTCCACGCCCCGGGCGGCGAGGGCTTTGGCGAACTCGAGGACGCCGGTTTTATCGGAGACGGACACCAGGGCACGTTTGATTTTGATGTTCTGACTGGTCATGAGGGACTCCTGAAAATCGAGAAAGAGCGATGGATTCTAGCTTATTATTTCGCGGGTGACGCCGGTGTTTCCGCCTGTTGCGCCGGAGCGGCGGTTTCCGCAGGGGGTGTTTCGGACGGCTCCGCCGGGGCGGCGGGCGTCGGCGCCGGGGCGGGAGCGGCGATGGAATCGGGTTTCAGGGCGATGACGGTTCCGCCTCGGGTGGCCAGATAGCAGGCGGCGGTTTCCGGGTTCGGAGCGAACAACTCCGTTTTGGGCGTGTAGAAGGAGACGGTTTTGACGCCGGTGCGGTTGTTCATGACGGCGAACTCGTTCTCGAGGGTCAGGGCGTAGGTTTGGTCGCCATTTTCCGCGAGGAAGGTTTTTCCTTTTTCGAGAGTCCAGCGGAGGGAACCGTCGGCGCGGTTGAGGCAGATGAGGGACTGGTATTGAATGGGCTGGTAGCAGGCTTTCGGGGTGAGGACGGGTTTTTCGACGAGGGAGCCGCCAGCGAGGTATTTCCAGAGGGGAAGTCCGGTATCGGCGGCGAAGCAATACATGGCCGTATCGGCGCTGGGAAGGAAGCACTGGTTGCCATCCACGGCCACGCCGCAGAGGGGGCCGGCGGCGCGGAATTTCCAGAGGAGGGAGCGTTCCTGAACGGTGGAGACGAAGAGGCTGTTGTCGCGGGAAACAAAAAAGACGCGGTCCTCGACGACGGAAATGGTGCCGGTGGGATCGTCGGGGCAGACGTTATGCCAGAGCGGTACGCCGTCGGAATAGCGCAGGGCGTAGAGCTTCCGGTCGGAGCTGCCGAAAAAGATGCGTTCTTCGGAGCGGGCCGGGCCGGTCACGGCTTCGGCGTTGAGGTTGAATTTTTTCAGGATGGCGCCGTCTTTTTCCCGGATTTCGATATAGGTGTTCCCCAGGATCATCTGAATCTGGTTGTTGTAGAACGCGGGGGGTTTGGCGGGGTATTTGGGATCGGCCAGCGTGGTGGTCCAGTCGGTGATGCCTTTTTCGCCATCAAGAGCGGTGAGGAGGTTGTTGTTGTTGAGGGCGTAAAGATGTCCGTTATGGTAGAAGATGGTTTTAATGTGCGTGGCGCGAAGCATGGGAAGCCGGGAGACCCATGGGAGATGGAGCCCGGCTTTTTTCAGCATGGCCAGGTCGATGCCTTCCACTTGCTGGCTGAGTTTCTGGATCTCCTGCTGGGAGAGAACTTGCTGTTTCTGTTGGGATCGACCGGTGATTTTATCCCAGAGGCCGGACTGGCACCCGGCGGAGACGGACAAAAGCAGCGGCAGGGCAAGGCAGAGGAGAAATTGAAACGGGCGAGTTTTTAAACGGGCATGATTCGGGTTTCTCACAAGGACCTCCGGGGGCATGATTGGGTGCTGCATACGGGTGCGGGGTTTCACGGGGTTGGGGAGATGGTGACGTAGTCGGCCAAATCCACATGGTTTTCGGTTTCGAATTTCTGAAGCGTCAGGATTCGTTCCATATCTTCCTGAATCCGGTTGGCTAATTTAAAAATATAGGGTTTTCCCTGGAGGCGGTTTTCCAGGTCGTTTCGCATGGCCTGCCAGGAGCCTTCGTACAGTTCCTTCTTGAGGATCACGAGCATCTTTTCTTCCGGGCTGAGCTGTTTGACAAAGCGGAGGATTTTGTCCGTTTCGGTTTTGTTTGCCGCCTGGGAGCCGGTCTTCCCCAGGGGGGTATGGGGTTGCGGCTGATCCTGGTTTGTATGGTTCTGGTTCGGCACGATTCAAAACCTGCCTTACCGGGACCGGCAAGGGGCGGGAACTTCGCCCGACGCATACCGGCCATGGTCTTATAAAAAACTGTAATTCATTATATTACAGCGGGTTATCGCGTCCATGCGGCATTCGGCAAGTCCCTGCTGCCGGGGCCGAACGTTACCATCTTGTAAGGAGCATGATGGTAGCAGGGGGCAGGGGAGATTTCAACAAAAAAGCCGATGGGAAAGGATTTGTACGGTCCAGGAGAGCGGACGGACGATTTGACGGTCCCCTGCGGGGAGAATCTGGCAAAGAGGCGTTGTACCGGGAGGGGAAAACGGGTATAATTCGGTTTTTATTGTTTATTTGACAACCTGTTAAGTTTTTTGCGCCGCCGTCTCGAAAGCCCTCTTTGGCGGCGCATCATTATGGAAAGGCCTTTGTCGATGAAACACAGGCAGGCGGAGAATGGTTTGCGGATTCTGGCATGGAGTTTTCTGCTGGCGGCAATTCTGGGCGGTTTTCCGCTGCACGGGGAATCGATCCTGGATTTCGCGGACACGGTGGTGGAAGAAGCGGAGGAGAACGATACGACGCCCCAGGATTTGAGCGGGGAATTTATCGGGAATATCCAGGCGGTCGGGGTACCCGGAGAGCTTTCCAGTGAAACGGATGTGGACCGCTATAAGACGGCGCTGGCGTCCGGCGGGAAAATGCAATTGAAGTTCCAGCCTCTGGGCGGCGGCGGGGCCTCGATTACATCCCTGACCGCGGGAGAGGGGAATCTGGCCTATTTTATCGCAGATCATCATGTGTGGCGGCAGAGCGGGGCAATAGAGCCGTCCGGAAAAGCGGAGCTGCTGATTTCCGCAGAGCAGATTGCGGCGGTTCTGGGCGTGGCGGCGGAGGCCGTGGAGCTGACGGATCTGGCGTATCCGCCCGCAGGCGGAATCCTTCTCCTGGCGGAACGGGGCAGCCAGAGTATTTTGTCGTGGGCGGAAATGACCACCCCGGAAAACAACCCGCTTCAGATTGCCGTATCGAAGTCGGCGATTCTGGCGGCGACGGGCAAGGCCAGCGCGAACCTGATTGCGCTGGCGACGGACGCGACGGGAGCGGTCTATGCGGCGGACCAGGTCAGCGGCGGGGTCTTGAAAATCAGCAGCGATTTTTCGACAGTCCAGGTCTATACGGCGGGGAGTCTGCTTGCCGAAGCGTTTGAAACGCAGGTCCGGGAGGATCTCACGTCCGGGGAAGTGGTTCTTCCGACGACGGCGCTGGCGAAAACCACCGGATTGTTCATGGCCAACGCCGTAGTCGCGGGAACCGGGGCGTATGACGGATATTTTTACGTGACCCAGTTGAGCAAGGACAATAACGGAACGGGGGGAATCACCAAAATCACGGTGAATGAAGAGGACCCCAACGCGGCGCTGTTTGAGGCGTTTTTCGATCCGGACGCCAGCCAGGACAATCTGGATCCCTCCGCGCTGGCTCTGGATACCAGCGCCGGCGGAGTATTTGGAAACAAAATGTACATGGGGACGTTCGGGGCGAGCATGGGAGATGATTTCGACGGGACGGTGTATCAGGTGAGCGAGAGCGGGGAAATCACGCCTTTTATTACGTCGTTTGTGAACGCGGACGGAAATCCGGCAACTTTCGGGGATAAGGTGGTAACCGGGTTTTTTGATGTGACGGATCTGGCGTTCAGCAGCGGAGGAGCGTTTGGGAATTATTTGTATGTCATCAGTGAGAATATCGACAGCAACGGAACGGAAGCGGGCGGGTATCAATCGGATATCTGGCGGGTGGATCCGAACGGAAAAGCGGAATTGTTCGTACCGAATATCGCCGACGGGGCGATCAGCCTGGCATTCGGGAATTTTCTATTTAACGGGGATTTGTTTGTCGGCACGTTTTCCTACGGCAATGGATCCGGGGTGATTTACCGGGTGGACAGCACAGGGAATGTGAGCACCTTTTTCGATTTCAACCAGTTCAGTTCCTCGCTGTCGGTGTGCGATATGACGTTTTCCCCGGAGGATTCGGAGTTCTGCGGCGATCTGGTGATTACGCTGAAATCCGGGGGCTCGGCGTTTCTGGTGAGTTTTTCGCCAGACGGGTCGTATCAGACCTGGGCGAGCGGACTGGCGACGGGCGACGTCTCGAGCGGCGATGTGGTGTTCGACGCGTCGGGCAATCTGGTCATCGCGATGGCCAGCAGCAAAAGCCTGGTCCGAATGGATTATCAGGGAGTCTTTGACTATCAGATGGAAGGGCTGGAAATCCGGCCCGTGACAACGACAAACGAAGACGAGACCGAAACCACGGAGCACGTTCCCTACGCGCTGCTGAAAGGAATGGATACGTTCTGGCTGTTCAAGCTGATCGAGACGGAGGAGGCGTCGGATATCACGGCGGAGCTGGGGCCTTCGGAACTGAACAACGCCATGGCGACGGAGGAGGATCCCCGGGAAGTGACGTATGCCTTTGACGACGCGGGGGAGATGTATCTGTATGTGCAGAACCAGGAAACGCTGCGAAAAGTCAGTCAGGATGATCTGGGGAATCTCGGCGCGATGACAACCGTTTTGACGCAGTCCCAGATCGACCAGGCGGCGGGACTGACGGATGCCAGGCCGTATTCGCTGGCGTGGGGGCCGGACGGGAGGCTCCTGGGAATCGGCCGGAACGGAACGGCGGCGGAAGGTGAGGAGGAGCCGGACACGACGATGGATGATCGGGTGCTGATGCTGGGGAATACGGCGGAGGAGGCGTGGGAGCCGGAGACTCTTGTCGGCGCGGCGGATTTGTCGCAGATGCGGCTGACCGTGAGCGGGCCGGATTCGTTTGAGCGGAATTATCTGGCGGCGGCGGGAGAGATTCTCGATCAGACGCTGGAGTCCCTGGCGGCGGGAGAGGATGTCTTTACGATTCAATC
>CAZOTP010000140.1:0-6208 GCA_964582655.1 uncultured Pirellulales bacterium
ACCATAAACTTTTAATTATATTTCTTGCATTATGGATAATCTTGGAGATAATGAATGTTTCAAGTTTGGCATCTGGAACCGTTGCGGAACGATGTGGCGCTTTTAAAAAGTGAATAGTTGGTCGATGGGACCCGAGGATTGAAGGAGCCAGTATGGGACCGTTGTTACATTCGCTGGTGAATTTGCAGACCATTGAAGTGCAACTGCGAGCCGTGGAGCAGCGTCTGCGAAAAAATCAGCAATCCGTACGCAAGCAGGAACATCGAATAGAACAATTGCAGGCCAGTCTGCTGGCCAAGCGGGAAGAGATCAAAATGACCCGCTTACAATCGAGTAAGCTGGAGCTGGATCTCAAATCTCGCGACGAAGAAATCGGCAAGCTTCGGGTGGCGTTGAATGCCGCCAAAACCAACAAGGATTACAGCGCCATTCTCACCCGAATCAACGTCGATAAAGCCGATAACGCAAAGCTCGAAGATCAGATTCTTCGACTGATGACACATGTGGACGGGGATCAAAATACCTGCCGGGAAATGGAGTCGCAGATTCAGACGGAAACCCAAAAGCTGGAGGAAATCCGAAAACAGGTCGATCAGCGAAATCAGGAAATTGAAGCGGAGTTGAATCATCTCCGATCGGATTATCAAAAGGCCTGCGGGGCGGTGCCGGCCAAAGAATTAACCATTTTTAAACGCCTGGCGGAACGGTTTGATGGCGAAGTCCTGGCGGAAGTGAACCAGCCCGACACACGGCGACCGGATCGACAGTGCGGAGGCTGCTTTATGACTATCCCGCTGGAAGTCGCCAATGCCCTGATGTCCCGGGATGAACTGATCATGTGCCCCAGTTGCGGGCGAATCCTGGTCCTCGATAAAAATCCTATGCAGCAGCCGGCTAGCCAGAGATAGGGACGGGGTATGAAGCTGATGGTTCGGACGGACGGCGGGAGCCGAGGCAATCCAGGCCCGGCGGCAGCGGGGGTGGTAATCCAGAATGAGGCGGGAAAAATATTATTCGAAGGGGGATTTTTCCTGGGCCGCCAAACCAATAATGTCGCCGAGTATCAGGGAATTATCCATGCGCTGGAACGGGCCAAAAAAATCGGAGGAACCCATTTAACCATTTTTTCCGACAGCCAGCTTCTGGTAAGGCAGCTCAACGGGGAATACAAAGTCAAAAATGAAGTTCTGAAAGGCTATTTTGAGCAGGCCAATCGTTTGCTGCGCGAATTTGAGAAAGTCTCTATCGAGCATGTCTATCGCGAAGAAAATGCGGATGCCGATGCGATGGTCAATCAGGCCCTCGATGCCCAGGCGGATGTAGGCGGCCCGGCAGTTTCGGGGATTCAAGTATCCCCCAGGCAGTCTGACCCTGAACCGGAATTGGAAAACAGAAAAAACGGGGCGGATATTGCCGCGAAAATCCAGTTCGATCCAAAACATCCCCAGCCAAAACGACTGAATGAAAGCGGAAAACTCGCGATGGAACTGGTCTGTTTGAATCCCAAACAAAAATGGGAAAAGCCGTTGTCTCAGGAGACTGCCGTACTGGTTTATCAGGGACACGGATGCTTGGTAAACGCAGGACAGGAAGAAACTATTTCCAAGGGAAGCTGCCTGGTGTTTTCCTCCGGTGAAAAAGCGGTTTTCCGGGCAGACCGCGAGCCTGTGATTCTCGTATTAACCACGATTTTACCCGATCCGGCGGAAACTTCCGTCCGCAGCCATTCCCGCTTTTGACGGTCTGATCCGAATTGCATATTCCCCCGAAAATTGTTGTAATGGATTCAATTTTCCGACGCCGATGGCTTGGATTCTGAATAAATCATCACACGATCCCGGCCCTGTCGTTTGGCCTCATAGAGAGCCATATCCGCCTGATAGATGAGCGGGTCATACCCCTGATTTTCATGAAGTTCGGCGACGCCAAAACTCATGGTAACCGGCGAGGGAAATTCTCCGTTGGGGATTTCATGCAAAATTTGGCGGATGCGCTCCGCAAGTTGGAAAGCGGAGGAAGCGTTGTTCCCGGGGGCGATGATGAGAAATTCTTCCCCCCCCCACCGCCCGACCGCATCGGGTTTTCGAAGATTATGAAACAATATGGCGCCGATTTTCGCCAGAACCTTATCGCCAGCGTCATGACCGTATGTATCGTTGATGCGCTTGAACAAATCCACGTCCGCCATGATAAGCGACAGCGGCTGATGATATCGACGGCTGCGTTCGATCTCCGCCTGGAGCAGTTCGCGGATGGTGGAACGGTTGTAAAGACCGGTCAATGTATCCTTGCGGGACACCTGCAAAACCTGGCGATGCGCTTGTTCCAGGGCAACCTGGGAAGAAATGTCGCGCAAAATTTCAATGGCCCCGACAACCTGCCCTCCTTCCTCCAGTAACGGCGAAATTCGCGATTCCACGGGGATTCGCTGGCCGTTTTTCCGCACAATACATCCCTTCCAGGTTCCCGACATTCCGGTTTGCAGAACATTCAGAATTCCCGTACGTTGCGATTGTATTTGAGTGTCCGAAAAATCATACGCAAAAGGCGTGTCTGCATAGGGGTGCCCGACCATCTCCTCTTGTGTGTAGCCCGTAAGACGGTGGCAGCTGGCATTCCAGTAAGAAATGCATCCCTCCGTATTGATGGTATAGACCGCGTCAAAAAGAGAATCCAGAAGGGTTTTGTAAAAATGAGCGGACAGATTTATTCCTGCCGCGTTCCCCGGCGGGGAACCGTCCGATAATTTCATTTGTGATGTAGGTATTGTCATCGGGGCACCCTTATAAAAATCGGCCGGACGAACCCTTCAGGTAAATGAGATTTGTATTTTATTCCTGTTTATTGGACTTGGGTTTCCAGCGTCCTGGATCGTTTTCAGGGGTTGCCAGTTGGACGTCATTCGTGTCCAGGTAATCTTTCCGGGCAAGCCAGTGTAGAACCGCACGGCGAAGGCGGGTCAAAGGCCGGGTCGCCAAACGATGCAGGGATACCCAGAAACTGACTCGCTTCGAGGAAACAACCTGTTCAGGCGTCATTAAATCCCGCCGGAAGTGACGTTTGTGTTTGAAAATATGATAAAAATCCTCTTTTTCAAGAATGGATTGAATTCCGGCAACAAAGGGCCCCACAATCGGAATATCCGTGGGAATTTCGAAAGAAATCTGATAATCGATGAGATACGGATTGCCGTCTTCCCCCAGCAGAATATTCCCCCGCTTGTTCATGTCCAGATAGACTATGTTTCGTTGGTGAATCCTCTGAACAAGAGCGTTGAGTCGATCGAAAAAATCATCCGGAAGTGCCGGTTTCTGGTCCAGTGAATCTCCTTCAATAAACAGGTATATCAATCCGTTTCTGCGCCACCGTGCAGCGAGTTGCGGGATCCCACAAATCCCCTGGAGTCGCGTCAGAATTCGATGTTCATGCTCGCAAAGCCAGCGACCAAGCCAATCCAGCGGAAGCCCCAGAAACTCGCTGGAGCGGGAGATTTTTAACACCAGGCGAGGGGAGCCGGATTGACCGTCTGTTGTGGCGTAAAGAGCCGTAGCGGCAAAAAAATCATGTTTAAACACCTGCTGAAGGTGATATTCACGGTTTTGATGAATTAAAGATGGCGGAAGTCCGGTCGATCCGCAGGCTTTCAAGGATTGTCCAATTCTATCTTTCATCGGTGTTGTACGGCGGGGTTTGGTTTGCAGGATAAGACCGCCAAGGCGAAAAATATGTAGCATATTCGCATGCAAAACGAAAGGCAAAATATGGTTTCTTTTGATTCAATTATATCCTATCAGTTTAGTGGTTTATGGTAGGATTTCACCACGCAATCCATGTTGAAAGTTCCGTCAAAGTTTCGGAAAATCAACATTTTCGAGATAATCTTATCCTATTGCTATAGCTATACTTAAGAAGGCCATCGTGGTTTCTAGGGGTGCCGAAAAGCAACATCCGCCAGAAAAAATCCGATGTGACCCACAATAGGCAGCTCCAATTCTTAATATATAAGTACAATATGAACAGGAAGTTACACACAATCGGTTTTTTTTCTTTTATTTTCCGTAATCGGTATATGATTTGCTGTTATAATGGGTAGGATAAAGTATATGTAAGCGGGCGAGAGAGACCAAAAGAGACCGCAGCCGTATATTTACCCGGTTACAAAAGAATATGAGGTTCTCGTTGATCGCGGTTTGAAAACGCGTTAATACAACGGGAACTGCCCTGTTATAACGTCAGGGAAAGCACCTGGGCGGGAGAGAGAGAGACCCCTCCCAGGGAGATTTTCAGATGTTGCTTCTTGTTTGTTCTGCCGTTTGGTTCTGACATCTTTCTTGAAAATCTCATCGGAATATTCATTCCCCTTTCCCTTTTTTATGATTCTGGAGGCCGCACTACAAGTGCCTGTTTATTGAGAGAGAATGTATGGACAGGATGATAGTTTCGCCTCTAAAATACATGGCCTTTTTTGCGATATTCGCCGTTTGTCTGTTCACCTTGGCGGGAGCCAGGGAATGCCGGGCGGGCCTGGTGGAGTATCAGCCTCATCCCTGGAGTGATGAATCCCTGCGGATTGTTCGCGATGGGCAGGTCTTATCCTCTTCGTCACCCAGTACCATACAAGACTTTGCTCAAGATATGAATTATACCTATTCCCAGGATACCTTTCTGGATGTCGCGATTGCCCATACCGGCTATGCGGTCTCCAATCCATCGGAAAACAGTGAACCGCATATGTATCAGCATGTGTACGCTTACACCCTTCCTGAGGGCGTCTCGGTGTCCTATCAGGCCGAAAATACGGCCGGACATCAGATGTATTATCAATCCGATTCCTCCCTGCAAACCATGGAGAATGGCAATGCGAAGCTTCCGAAATATTTCAAAATGACGGGTAATTTGGACTTGAACGGATCCCTCCTTCTGGCCAAATCGGATTTGCAGGGCGAGAATGGATACAAGGGACTGCTGGCCTCTTTCCAGGTCGTGGTAAACAAACTGACTCCCGATGAAGACGGCGGTTTTAAGACCAGGAAAATTTTGAAGGGGACTATCGAACTGGTTGGAAAGAACAATGGGGATGTTAAAATCCGGACCAAAGGGGCCATTAAGAAAAGCCATATCACCTCCATTACCGAAACGGAAAACCTTTTTCAGATCGATTTCGTGGACAAAGCGATTCCGTATGCCCTCAAAACGAAACGGGGGGAAGAGTATATTCTGGATACCACAATCACGGGCTTGGTAAACATTCAGGGATCTGGAACCGGAGCGGAAATCATGTTTACCCCCGGCTCACTGGCGGTACCGTCCATACAGCAAACCGGATATCTACCCATCTATGACGATGAACCGGGGGATGACAATGAGGTCCCGGAACCGACTGCCTTTCTGCTTTTTTTAAGCGGGATGGGTATCTTGCGCAGGTTGCGAACTTCACGGCTTGGGTCGGCCGATATCCGATAACGAAGATCGAAGGTTTCGATTGGCAGAATCCCAAATGAGAACAGGAGAAAAAACATGAAAAAGGGAATCGTTGGTTTGGCCGTCGTGCTTTTTATGGCGTTTCCCGCCTGGGCGAGCATTGTGTACACCCTGGAGAATACCGGCTGGCAGGTGGAAGTCCCGGATATCTATGAAGGAGACGCCATTGTAGTCGTGGATGCTGTCTATTCCTCGGAGGAGGCGGAAAACTTTGGCCTGGAAAAATCCAACGGCGGTTTCATGGTGCTGGAAATTTACAAAGACTTTACCAGCCAGGCGTTTGATTTGGGAATGGGCCAGCCCATCGCTCTGAAATTCCGGCTGGTGGACCGCGAAGCGGAAAATTTCGTGGATACCATTATTATCCGGGATGAGTTGATTGCCAATCTAACCGGCAGGGATTGGTCCGATTTCCACATGTGTGTGGCCGGCCAGCCGGATTTAAATGGATTTCCTGTCGTGGCCTTTGATGACAGTTATGGATTTGAGGCCGGCGGCCCTGGAAATCCGTTCCAGAGTGTATCCTATGGCTACAGCGAGTATATGGGAATCCCGGTTGCAACCAAAATTAACCTGAATAATGGCGTTATGCCAAACGGCTCGGAATTCACGCCGGGCTTGGGGGATAGTTTTGTGAAAATCGATACCGCTATGGAAGAAGGCCAATATTTTATCCTGAAAGAATGGCCCACGGTTCCCGAACCCGCCACCTTGATGGTCCTGGGAT